>NZ_JBMOWY010000028.1:0-140257 GCF_049310345.1 Stenotrophomonas sp. GZD-301
GTGGGGATGGATTGCGGTCCGCAAAGGCAGGTTTTGCCGGGGGGGGGGGGGCTTTTGTCCCCCACGCCCGATTCCGCCCGGTAGGTGCGGACCGCTGGTCCGCACGCTCTCCCCAGCCGCCCTCAGCGAATCCCAGGCAGATCCAGCCCCTTCTCTTTCGCGCAGTCCATCGCGATCTCATACCCCGCATCGGCATGGCGCATCACGCCCGTCGCCGGGTCGTTCCACAGCACGCGTGCAATGCGCTTGGCGGCCGCCTCGGTGCCGTCGCAGACGATCACCATGCCGGCGTGCTGCGAGAAGCCCATGCCGACGCCGCCGCCGTGGTGCAGCGACACCCAGGTGGCACCGCTGGCCGTGTTGAGCAGGGCGTTGAGCAGCGGCCAGTCGGACACCGCATCTGAGCCGTCGCGCATCGCTTCGGTTTCGCGGTTGGGCGAGGCGACGCTGCCGCTGTCCAGATGATCGCGGCCGATCACTACCGGCGCCTTGAGCTCGCCGTTGGCCACCATCTCGTTGAAGGCCAGGCCCAACCGGTCGCGATCACCCAGGCCAACCCAGCAGATGCGCGCCGGCAGGCCCTGGAACTTGATCTTCTCGGCGGCCATGTCCAGCCAGCGGTGCAGGTGCGGATTGTCCGGAATCAGCTCCTTGACCTTGGCGTCGGTCTTGGCGATGTCTTCCGGGTCGCCGCTCAGCGCGGCCCAGCGGAACGGGCCGATGCCGCGGCAGAACAGCGGGCGGATGTAGGCGGGTACGAAACCGGGGAAGTCGAACGCATCCTCAACGCCTTCTTCCAGCGCCATCTGGCGCAGGTTGTTGCCGTAGTCCACGGTCGGCACGCCCAGCGCATGGAAGGCGAGCATGGCGCGGATGTGGTTGGCCATCGACGCGCGTGCCGCCTTTTCCACGGCCTTGGGGGCGCTCACGCGCTTGTCGTCCCATTCCTCCACGGTCCAGTCCTGCGGCAGGTAGCCGTTGACCGGGTCGTGCGCGGAGGTCTGGTCCGTGAGCAGGTCCGGCTTGACGCCGCGCACCAGCAGTTCGTCCAGCACGTCGGCGACGTTGCCGAGCAGGCCGACCGACAGCGGCTTTTTCGCGGTGCACGATTCCTCGATCAGGCGCAGCGCCTCGTCCAGGTTGTCGGTCCAGGTGTCCAGGTAGCCGGTGCGCAGGCGCATCTCGATGCTGCTCCTGCGGCATTCCACCGCCAGGCACGAGGCGCCGGCCATCACCGCGGCGAGCGGCTGCGCGCCGCCCATGCCGCCCAGTCCGCCGGTGAACAGCCACTTGCCGGCCAGGCTGCCGTTGTAGTGCTGGCGGCCCATTTCCACGAAGGTTTCGTAGGTGCCCTGCACGATGCCCTGCGCGCCGATGTAGATCCAGCTGCCGGCCGTCATCTGGCCGTACATCGCCAGGCCCTTCTTGTCGAGCTCGTTGAAGTGGTCCCAGTTGGCCCAGCGCGGCACCAGGTTGGAGTTGGCGATCAGCACGCGCGGCGCATCGACGTGGGTGCGGAACACGCCCACCGGCTTGCCGGACTGCACCAGCAGAGTCTGGTCGTCTTCCAGGCGCGTGAGCGTATCGACGATGGCGTCGAAACTCTCCCAGTCGCGCGCGGCCCGGCCGATGCCGCCGTACACCACCAGTTCCTGCGGGCGCTCGGCCACGTCCGGATGGAGGTTGTTCATGAGCATGCGCAGCGGCGCTTCGGTCAGCCAGCTTTTCGCGGTGAGGGTGGTGCCGGTCGGCGCGGTGATGGTGCGGGACGGGTCGTTGCGGGTCATGCGGCGCTCCGGTTGGTCGCGAAGTCAAGGCAGGCAGTGAGCACCTGCGCCAGGGTGCGGCGCAGCGGTGCGGCGTGGTCGGGGTCGAGCGGGGTGGGCCAGCTGTGGTCGTCCAGCTGGTCCGCGGCCGGCTCGTGCATGTAGCCACGGCAGGCCAGTTCCATCTGCAGGCTGTGCACGCCGCCGGGGATGTCGCTGTAGTGGCGGGTGATCCAGCCGCCCTTGAAGCGGCCGTTGCGCACCTGCGGCATGCCGCTGATCCGGCACAGGTTCTCCACGACGTCGCTGAGCGCGTTGTCGCAGGAGGTATCCGGTGCACCGGACGGGCCGGCGGTGCCGAGGTTGAACTGCGGCAGTTCGCCGTCGAACAGGTGCGGGATGCGTGAGCGGATCGAGTGCGCGTCGTACACCACCACGGTGCCGTGGCGCTGGCGCAGCCGCGCGATCTGCGCGGCCAGCGCGTCGTGGTACGGCGCGAAATACGTGCCGCGGCGGCGCGCGATCTCCGCCTCGTCCGGTGCCATGCCGGGCCGGTACAGCGGCTGGTTGTCGAAGGTGGTCAGCGGGCACAGCCCGGTGGTGTTCTGCCCCGGGTACAGCGATACGCCGCTGGGATCGCGGTTGAGGTCGATCACCGAACGCGAGATCGCCGAGCGCACGGTGGTGGCGCCCATGCCACGGGCGAACTCGTACAGGTCGTGCACCCACCAGTCGGCATCGCGGCGGGCCAGCCACGGCGACACGAAGTGACCGGCCAGCTCCTCGGGCAGGTCGCTGCCGGTGTGCGGAAAGCTGACGATCAGCGGGGCATCGCCTTCATGCACCTGCAGCCACTCGGGCCGGATGTTCATGCCAGCGGCTCCACCTGCGGCAGCACGCCGGCCAGGCCCTCGGCCAGTGCGCCGCTGCGCACCAGCGCGGTGGCGGCCACCATGTCCGGGTGGAAGTAGCGGTCGTCCTGCAGGGTCGGCACCTGCGCACGCAGGCGCGCGCGCACGCCTTCCAGCGCGGTGCTGGAGCGCAGCGGGGCGTGGAAGTCGCAGCCCTGCGCGGCGGCCAGCAGCTCGATGCCGACCACGTTGGCCGCGTTCTCGGCCATTGCCAGCAGGCGGCGGGCGCCATGCGCGGCCATCGACACGTGGTCTTCCTGATTGGCCGAGGTCGGAATCGAATCGACGCTGGCCGGGTAGGCGCGCTGCTTGTTTTCCGAGACCAGCGCGGCGGCGGTGACCTGCGGAATCATGAAGCCGGAGTTGAGGCCGGGCTTGGGGGTCAGGAAGGCGGGCAGGCCGGACAATGCCGGATCCACCAGCATCGCGGTGCGGCGCTCGCTGATCGAGCCGATCTCGCACACCGCCATCGCCAGCATGTCGGCGGCGAAGGCCACCGGCTCGGCGTGGAAATTGCCGCCGGACAGCGCCTCGCCGGTGTCGGTGAACACCAGCGGGTTGTCGGACACGCCGTTGGCTTCAATCGCCAACGTGGTGGCGGCCTGGCGCATCACATCAAAGGCCGCGCCCATCACCTGCGGCTGGCAGCGCAGGCAGTACGGGTCCTGCACGCGTACATCGTTGTCGCGGTGCGATTCGCGGATCGCCGAGCCCTGCATCAGCGTGCGCAGCGCGGCGGCCGTGGTGATCTGCCCGCGCTGCCCGCGCAGGGTGTGGATGCGCGGATCGAACGGGGTATCCGAGCCCTTGGCCGCTTCCACCGACAGGGCCCCGGTGACCAGGGCTGCCTGGAACACGGTGGTGATCGCGAACAGGCCGGCCAGCGCATAGGCGGTGGAGTACTGGGTGCCGTTGAGCAGGGCCAGGCCTTCCTTGGCGCCCAGCACCAGCGGCGCCAGGCCAAGGCGGGCGAGCGCGTCGGCCGCGGGCAGGCGCTCGCCGGCGACGAAGGCTTCGCCGACGCCGATCATCACGCTGGCCAGGTGCGACAGCGGGGCCAGGTCGCCGGACGCACCGACCGAGCCCTGGCACGGAATCACCGGCACGATGTCGTGCTGCAGGAACGCTTCGAGCAGCGCCAGGGTCTGCGGGCGGATGCCCGATGCGCCCTGCGCCAGGCTGGTCAGTTTCAGCGCCATCATCAGCCGTACCACGGGCGCGGGCATCGGCTCGCCAACGCCGGCCGCGTGCGAGAGCACGATGTTGCGCTGGAGGGTTTCCAGGTCGTCGCGCTCGATGCGCACGCTGGCCAGCTTGCCGAAGCCGGTATTGATGCCGTACACCGGCTCGCCCTTGGCCACGATCGCCGCCACGGTCTGCGCGCTGCGCAGCACCGCCTCGGCCGAGGCCGGGTCCAGGCGCACCCGCGCCCCGTCGTGGATCGCGCGCCATTGCGCCAGCGTCACAGCGCCGGGGTGCAGGGTCAGGGTAGTGCTCATGAAATCTCCAGACAGCTCGGAAGTCAGACGGATACGCCGCGCATCACGCGCGCGTGCAGCGGGTTGAAGCCCATGCGGTACACCAGGTCGGCGGGTGCCTCGATGTCCCACAGGGCGAGATTGCAGTCCAGACCGACCGCGAGGCGGCCGATGCGGTCGGCGCGGCCCAGGGCGCGCGCGGCATCACGGGTGAAGCCGACGATGCACTCCTCCACGGTCATGCGGAACAGCGTGGCGGCCATGTTCATCGCCAGCAGCGGGCTGGTGAGCGGTGAAGTGCCGGGGTTGGAATCGGTGGCCAGCGCCAGCGGCACGCCGGCCGCACGCAGGGCGGCGATCGGGGGCAGGGTGGTGTCGCGGGTGAAATAGAACGCACCCGGCAGCAGTACCGCCACGGTGCCGGCGGCGGCCATCGCGGCGATGCCGTCGGCGTCGAGGTGTTCGATGTGGTCGGCCGACAGCGCGCCGTGGCGGGCAGCCAATGCGGCGCCGTGCTGGTTGCTGAGCTGCTCGGCGTGGATCTTGATCGCCAGCCCGTGGTGCTTGGCCGCCAGGAACACCTGCTCGGCCTGTGCGGCGCTGAAGGCGATGTTCTCGCAGAACACATCCACCGCCTCGGCCAGGCCCTCGGCGGCGACCGCGGGAATCATCGTTTCGCACACCTCGTCGATGTAGGCCTGCGCGGTGCTTCCCGGCGGAATGGCGTGGGCGCCGAGGAAGGTCGGCACGATCTCCACCGCGCGCAGCTGGCCCAGGGTGCGGGCCACGCGCAGCTGCTTGCTTTCGTCGGCCAGGGTGAGGCCGTAGCCGGATTTGATCTCCAGCGTGGTGATGCCTTCGGCCAGCATCGCGTCCAGCCGCGGCAGACTCGCGGCGATCAGCGCGTCCTCGCTGGCGGCGCGGGTGGCGCGCACGGTGGAGACGATGCCGCCGCCGGCGCGCGCGATGTCGGCGTAGCTCACGCCCTGCAGGCGCTGCTCGAACTCGCCGGCGCGGTTGCCGGCGTAGACCAGGTGGGTGTGGCAGTCGATCAGCCCCGGGCTGATCCAGCGGCCATCACAGTCGATGCGCCGGGCCGGCTGCAGGTGCGCCTCCGAGCCGGCCGGGCCAACGTGCACGATGCGACCGTCGGTGGCGGCGATCACGCCGTTCTCGATCACCGCCAGGCCGGGGCCGTCGACGGTGATCAGGTGGGCGTGGTACCAGAGGGTGTCACAGTGCATGGCAGCAACCACAGCGGTGTATATGTCTATACAATATAGGCGCCTCTTCCGGGATGTCCAGTGATGCCAGCCAACCCCGCTCCGCTGCTCGTTTTCCACGCCGCCCACGCACTGCTGCCCAGCGGCTGGGCGCGTGATGTGCGCATCGCCTGCCAGGGCGGCACGCTGGTCGAGGTGACCGCCGGGGTGCCGGCGCAGCCTGGCGATACCGCGCTGGCCATCGCCGTGCCGGGGCTGGGCAACCTGCACAGCCACGCCTTCCAGCGCGGCATGGCCGGCCTGACCGAGATCGGCGGCAACAGCGGCGACAGCTTCTGGAGCTGGCGCGAGCTGATGTACCGCTTCCTGGCCCACCTGCAGCCGGATGCGGTGCAGGCCATCGCCGAACAGGCCTATGTGGAGATGCTCGAATCCGGCTTCACCCGCGTGGGCGAGTTCCACTACCTGCACCATGCCGCCGATGGCACCCCGTACGCGGACCGTGCCGAGATGGCCGCGCGCATCGCGGCGGCGGCGCAGGGCAGCGGCATCGGCCTGACCCTGTTGCCGGTGTTCTACGCACATGCCGACTTCGGCGGCGCCGCGCCGAACCCGGCCCAGCGCCGGTTGATCCACGATGTGGACGGCTTCGCCGCGCTGCTGCAGGGCTGCGCGCACGCGCTGCGCGGCAACGACGACGCCGTGCTCGGCATCGCCCCGCACAGCCTGCGCGCGGTCACCGGTGACGAGCTGGCCGCGCTGCTGCCGCTCACCACCGGCCCGGTGCACATCCACATTGCCGAACAGACCCGCGAGGTCGATGCGTGCGTGGCCTGGAGCGGCCTCCGTCCGGTGCGCTGGCTGTACGAGCATGCTCCGGTGGACGCGCGCTGGTGCCTGGTGCACGCCACCCATGTGGATGCCGACGAAGTGCAGCGGATGGTGGCCAGCCAGGCGGTCGTTGGGCTGTGCCCGATCACCGAGGCCAACCTGGGCGATGGTCTGTTCCCGATGCAGGACTTCGCGCGCGCCGGCGGCCGTTTCGGCGTGGGCTCGGATTCCAACGTGCTGATCGATGCGGCCGAAGAGCTGCGTCTGCTCGAATATGGCCAGCGCCTGCAGCTGCGCGGGCGCAACGTGCTGGCCCCGGGCGACGGCCAGTCCAGCGGTCGCTGGTTGTTCGAGCAGTCGCTGCGTGGCGCCGGACAGGCGCTGGGCGTGGCCACGGGGTTGCAGGTGGGCGCACCGGCCGATGTGGTCGAGCTGGACCCCGCGCACCCGGCGCTGATCGCACGCGAGGGTGATGCGTTGCTTGACAGCTGGGTGTTCGCCGCACGTAATGGTGCGGTGCGTTCGGTGTGGCGCCAGGGGCGCCAGCTGGTCCGCGAGGGCCGCCATCTGCAGCGCGACGCTGTGGCCGCCCGCTTCGCCAACGCCCTTCGTACTGTTCTGCAGGCCGGCTGACCGCCGGCCGTGCCCTCCCAGGAATCCCGCGTGACGGGCAAGAAAGCACCCACCCTCAACCAGCGCATCCGCGCCGATCTGGAGAGCCGCATCCTCAGTGGGACGTGGCCGCCCGGGTTCCGCATTCCCTATGAGCACGAGCTCATGGAGCAGTACGGCTGCTCGCGGATGACCGTGAACAAGGTGCTGACCGCGCTGGCCGAGAGCGGCATGATCGAACGCCGCCGCCGCGCCGGCTCCTTCGTGGCGCGGCAACCGCCGCACCTGGAACAGGTGGCGCTGGAGATCCCCGATATCGCAATGGCGGTCGGCGCGCGCGGCCACGTGTACGGCTATCAGCTGCTCGAGCGCGCCTATCGCGCCCCGCGCGCCGAGGCCGACGAAGAGGTGGCGCTGGCCGGCGGCGAGAAGCTGCTGGCGATCCGCTGCCTGCACCGTGCCGATGGCCGGCCGTTCGCGCTGGAGCACCGCCTGATCAGTCCGGTTGGCGTGCCCGAGGTGCTGGAGGTGGATTTCACCACCACCGCGCCGGGCAGCTGGCTGCTGCAGAACGTGTCCTGGACGCGCGCGCAGCACCGCATCAGTGCATGGGGCGCCGACGACGCCGCTGCCGCGCTGCTCGAGGTCAAGCCTGGTACGGCGTGCCTGGTGATCGACCGCCTGACCTGGCGCGGCGAGCAGCCGATCACCTGCGTGCGTCAGATGTTCCTGGGCGATGCCTGGGACCTGGTGGCGCGCTTCTCACCGGGCGCGCGCTGAGGCCGCGCGCGTCGCGGCCTTCGATCAGCCCGTGGTTCTTCAGAGCGTGGCGCACTGGCGCCAGCGCACCGGCTCGTCCACACCCGGGCGCGGATTGAGCTGGATGCGCACGGTGCGCAGGGCCGGGTAGCGGGTCACTTCGGCGCAGATCAGCGGCCACACCTGGTCGATCTCGCCGGTGCGGTTGATCGCCAGGGTCTGGCGCGTCAGCCAGATGCCGCTGGCCACGCCGGGTTGCCCGGCGAGCGCGCGCGACAGCTCCTGCTGGTAGCGGTCCAGGGTGGCGGTGTCGGGGTTGGCTTCCATTGACGGCACCGGCGGGGCGGCCGGCGCAGGCGTCGCCGGTGCAGATGTGGCCGGCGCAGATGCCGGCACCGGTGCAGGCGTGGCGGCAGGGGGCGCGGCCGGGGTTTGGGCCACGACCGGCGCGGCAACGGCGGCACTGTTCTCCAGGCGCGAGGTCAGGTAGCCCATGCCCACCAGCAGGCCCAGCGTCAGCGAGCCCAGCGCGGCGATCGAAATCCGGCGGATCGCCTCGCGGCGTGCGCCGGCCTGCACCCGCGCTTCCATGTCGCCGGGCAGGTAGGGCTTGAGCAGCGGCCACAGCAGGTGGCCGTCAAGCACTTCCACGCCCTGTTTGTCGGCGGCCAGGCGGCCATCGCGTTCGACCCGGCCCTCGGTGATCAGGATGCCGCCACGGGCACCGGCCAGGCGCGCGGCGGCGCCCAGCTCATTCACCGCAGCGGTCCCGATGCGGTAGGCGCGGCCGTGCTTGCACGACACCAGCCAGCGGTGCTGGCCGTCGTCCATCATGAAGTCGCTGCGCGGCTCACGGCTGTCGTCAGCCTCGCCCGGCACATCCTTCAGGCCGCGCTGCTCGCGCATGGCCCGGCGCACGATCTCGGAAAAATCCCGCCAATGCATGCCCGCCAGCGCGTTCAGCCCGAGCTGGGTCTCCTTTCGCCGCCGCTTGACCAGCCACAGGTAGGCCGTCGCCAGGAACCACACAATGAGGGCCAGCAGCAGGGCCAGAATCCAGGAGAACATTAGATGCTTGATCTGAACAGGGAAGAACGATCAACAGTTTATATGTGCCCACCCGGCTGTGCGGTGTGATGTAAGGCACAAAAAACCCGCCAATCCGTAGCCGTGAGGGGAGGGAACAAACGGCGAAGAAGCGATTGGCGGGTCGATCTGGATTGTCAACAAAGTTCTGCTGCTTTGCAACAATCGATGCGGCGGCCGGTCAGGGCGGCGATCCTGGCGACTGATGGCTGCCCGGGGACGGGTCCGCATTGGGGGAGGCGTTGCGGTTTTCGGCCCGGTTCACGCGCGCGGTGAGGGCATCGATGCGGGCATTGAGCGCGGCCACGTCGTCGGCGGTGGGGATGTTGAGGCGCTTGAGCACGCCCTGCACGCGGTCGTCGAAGGCCTTTTCAACCTTGTCCCACGTGCCGGTCGCCTTCTCGCGGGCGTCGCCCAGGTGTTCTTCCACGCTGTCGCGCCAGCGCGGCGTGTCGCCGGCCTGCTCGCGGTTGCGGGCCTCGATGGTCTCGCCTTCCTTCACCAGCGTGTCGAACACGCGGCTGCCTTCGGCCTGTGCACGCCCGAACGCGCCAAGCCCGGCCAACCATACCTGCTGGGCCGAATCGGTCAGCCGCCGCGAGAAGCGTTCGGCCTGATCCTGCAGCGAGGGCTTCTCGCCCGGGCTGCGTTCGTCGAATTCGTCGTGTGCATTCATGCTGCGATCCCGTTGGGTGGACTCCTTGGGATCGTAATCACCCCGACCGTTGCGGCGGGGTGATGGCGCGCAGGCGGTTCAGCCGAGCTTTTCCTTGAGCACGCGCTGGATCTCGCTTTCCACCATGCCCTTCATCGCCGAGAGCAGGAACCCCAGCTTGGCGGTGACGTGCACCTGGCCGGGCAACAGCGCGATCGCGCCATCCACGCCGGAGCCGGAGAAGTTCAGCACATCGCCCAGCCAGTTGGACTGCAGCCCGAAGCGCTCGGAGAGCTTGGCCGCCACATCCTCGATCGCCTGGCGTGCGCCGTCGACGGGAAGGGAATGTGCGTGGCGGATATCGATGCTGGACATAGGGGCTCCTGGCGGACCGTGGCGGGGAAAGGGGGTGCATTGTGCGCATCCTGACCGACAACTCCAAGGTCTGCGTCACACTTCTTCTTCCCTGACAGTCAACCTGCTAGGCTTTCGCCGCGTGCAGAACCTGCGAGTCCACTTCACCCATCGCCAACATCCCGACCAGCCCCTGCGGCCCGGGGTGCATCGCATCGTGCGCCACGCCTCGGGCACCGTGCGGCTGGCCGACGACAGCCCCGGTACGCTGCTGCTGGCCCAGTTCTGTCTGGACGACCGTGGCCTGTGGCTGCAGGTCGCCACCGGTATTCGTGGCATCCACGTCAACGGTCGCCCGGTCCGGCGCATGGCGCTGCTGCGTCCCGGCGACGCGGTGTATGCCGATGGCGTGGAGATGGTGGTGCAGGGCGAGTGCGAAGCGCTGGCCCAGGCACCGGCGCGCAGCGACGAGGGCGGCGACGACCCGCGCCTGCTGCGTGGCGTGGGCGGCCAGCACCACGGCCGCAGTTTCACCCTCGACCGGCCGCGCGTGATCGGCAGCAGTGTCGAGGCCGACATCGTCATCGACGACCCGGCCTTCGCCGAGCAGCACGCCCGCCTGGAACGCCACGGCGAGCGCCTGCTTCTGCGCGACCTCGGCGCCGGCGAATCCACCCGGGTCAACGGCATCACCGTGCGGCACTGCTGGCTGCAGCCGGGCGACCAGCTGGTGTTCGATGCCCAGCACCGTTTCGTGCTGGAAGTGCCGCACGACGGCCGCCGCCGCGCGGTGGAGGCGGAGGACGACGAACCGCTCGACGCCCCGGCCGATGCCGATGTCGCCACCAGCCGGCCGCGCGTGCAGCGCTGGCCGTGGCTGCTGGCCAGTGCGGTGCTGCTGGCCGGTGCGATCAGCGGGCTGCTCTGGTTCGGCGCGCGCTGACCGATAGATTCGTTTGCAACCAAATTTGCCTTGTGCGGCAAGGCCTAAAGCCTGGTGCGCTGCGGCATACTAGGGGTCTTGCCCCATAGGTGTGACATGACGCGCGCGTTCAATTTCAGTGCCGGCCCCGCAACCCTGCCGGAATCGGTCCTGCGCCAGGCGCAGGCGGAAATGTTGGAATGGAACGGCGCCGGCGCCTCCATCGTCGAGATGAGCCACCGCGGGCCGGAGTTCATGGCCGTGGCCGCCCAGGCCGACGCCGATCTTCGCCGCCTGATCGGCATTCCCGACGACTACGCCGTGCTGTTCCTGGCCGGTGGCGCCACCACCCAGCAGGCCCTGCTCGCGCTCAATTTCGCCCGCCCCGGGCAGACCGTGGACTACGTGGTCACCGGGCACTGGGGCAAGACCGCGATCAAGCAGGTGGCCCCGTACGTCAACGTCAACGTCGCCGCCAGCAGCGAAGCCAACGGCTTCCACGACATTCCGGCGCGCGACAGCTGGCGGTTGTCCGATGACGCCGCCTACGTCCACATCACCGCCAACGAAACCATCCACGGCGTCGAGTTCCGCGATACGCCGGACGTCGGCGATGTGCCGTTGTTCGCCGATTTCAGCTCGTCCATCGCCAGCGAGCCGCTCGATGTGAGCCGCTACGGCCTGATCTACGCCGGCGCGCAGAAGAACCTCGGCCCGGTCGGGGTGTCGGTGGTGATCGTGCGCCGCGACCTGCTTGAACGCAGCGGCCAGCCGCGCGCCGACATCTTCGATTACCGCTCGCACGTGGCGCGCGATTCGATGCTCAACACCCCGCCGACCTGGAACTGGTACCTGGCCGGGCTGGTGTTCCAGTGGATGCTGGCCGAAGGCGGCGTGGAGGAATTCGCCCGCCGCAACGCCGCCAAGGCAGCGCTGGTGTACGGGGCCATTGATGCGTCCGGCGGGTTCTACCGCAACGACGTGGTGCCGGCGGCACGCTCGCGCATGAACATCCCGTTCTTCCTGCCCGACGACACGCTCGACGCGCGTTTCGTCAGTGAGGCCAAGGCCGCCGGCCTGCTGGCGCTGAAGGGCCACAAGGCGGTCGGCGGTATCCGCGCCTCGCTGTACAACGCCATGCCGGTCGATGGCGCCCGCGCGCTGACCGCGTTCATGGGCGATTTCCAGCAGCGCCACGGCTGAGTCCTTCGTTTCAACCGGGGCGCCTGCCGCCCCACTGCACCTGGAATTCCTGATGGCCAAACAACCCGCCAAGCCCACTGCCAAGGCCGCCGCCAAGCCTGCGTCGACCAAGTCGACCAAGTCGACCAAGCCGTCCAAGACGCCGGCCAAGCCCGCGCCCAGCGCCAGGACCGAGGCCGCGCTGCCCGCGCCGGTGCTCTCGGACGTGCGCGCCAAGATCGACCATATCGACCGCAGCATCCAGGCGTTGATCGCCGAACGCGCGCAGTTCGCCCACCAGGTCGGCAAGGCCAAGGGCAAGCTTGCCGCCGCGGTCGATTACTACCGCCCCGAGCGCGAGGCGCAGGTACTGCGCATGGTGGTGGACCGCAACGAAGGCCCGCTCAGCGACGAAGTGCTGGTGCATGTGTTCCGCGAGATCATGTCGGCCTGCCTGGCCCAGCAGGAGCCGCTGAAAATCGGCTACCTCGGTCCGGAAGGCACCTTCAGTCAGCAGGCCGTGCTCAAGCATTTCGGCCGCTCGGCGCTGGGCCTGCCGCTGGCCAGCATCGAGGAAGTGTTCCAGGAAGTGGAAGCGGGCAACGCCGATTTCGGCGTGGTGCCGGTCGAGAACTCGGGGCAGGGCACCATCCAGATCACCCTGGACATGTTCCTCACCTCGAACCTGAAGATCTGCGGCGAAGTGGAACTGCGCGTGCAGCAGTACCTGATGTCGCGCAGCGGCCGGCTGGATGACGTCGAGCGTGTGTACGGCCATCCGCAGTCGTTCATGCAGACCTCCTCGTGGCTGCGCGCCAACCTGCCCAAGGCCGAGAAGATTCCGGTGTCGAGCAATGCCGAAGGCGCCCGCCGCGCCCGCAACGCAGACGATGCCGCCGCCATCGGTGGCGAGAGTGCCGGGCACGTGTACGGCCTGAAGAAGGTCGTCACCAAGCCGATCCAGAACGACGCCGACAACACCACGCGCTTCCTGGTGGTGGGCCGCACCATCTTCCCCACCTCCGGCCACGACCGCACCTCGGTGCTGGTGTTCATCCACGACAAGCCCGGCGCCCTGTTCGACGTGCTCAGCCCGTTCGCGCGGCACGGCATCAGCATGAACCGCATCGAATCGCGCCCGTCGCACAACGCCAAGTGGGAGTACGGCTTCTTCATCGACCTGGCCGGCCACATCGACGACCCGGCAATGCAGGCGGCGCTGGCCGAGCTGGAAGCGCACTCGGCACAGATCAAGGTGCTGGGCTCGTATCCGGTGGCCGTGCCCTGATCGACCCGCGTCGCCGCGCACCGTGCGCGACGCACCGCCCCGGCGTTCCGTGACGCCGCGGCTGCTCCCCCGAACCACGCCGCGCGCCCGTGCGCGCGGCCGCCATACAGGATCGACGATGACCGCTTCTCCGTACTGGATCGCCCGCAAGGGCCAGCCCCTGCAGGGCAGCCTGACCATTCCCGGCGACAAGTCCGTGTCCCACCGCGCGGTGATGTTCGCCGCGCTGGCCGATGGCGTCTCGCACATCGACGGTTTCCTGGAAGGCGAGGACACCCGCGCCACCGCCGCGATCTTCGCGCAGATGGGCGTGCGCATCGAGACCCCGTCGCCGTCGCAGCGCATCGTGCACGGCGTCGGCGTGGATGGCCTGCAGGCGCCCACCGCGCCGCTTGACTGCGGCAATGCCGGCACCGGCATGCGCCTGATCGCTGGCGTGCTCGCCGCGCAGCGCTTCGACTCGGTGATGGTCGGCGATGCATCGCTGTCGCGCCGCCCGATGCGCCGCGTCACCGGCCCGCTGGCGCAGATGGGCGCGCAGATCGCCACCGAGGCCGACGGCACGCCACCTCTGCGCGTGCAGGGCGGCCACACGCTGCACGGCATCGACTTCGCCTCGCCGGTGGCCAGCGCCCAGGTCAAATCCGCCGTGCTGCTGGCCGGCCTGTATGCGCAGGGCGAAACCTCGGTCAGCGAACCGCACCCGACGCGCGATTACACCGAGCGCATGCTGCGCGCGTTCGGCGTGGACATCGCCTTCTCGCCAGGCCAGGCTCGCCTGCGCGGCGGCCAGCGTCTGCGCGCGACCGACATCGCCGTGCCCGCCGACTTCTCCTCGGCCGCCTTCTTCCTGGTCGCCGCCAGCATCATTCCCGGCTCCGAACTGCGCCTGCGCGCCGTTGGCCTGAACCCGCGCCGCACCGGCCTGCTGGCCGCGCTGCGCCTGATGGGCGCGGATATCGTCGAGGAGAACCATGCCGAACACGGTGGGGAAGCGGTGGCCGATCTGGTCGTGCGCCACGCCCCGCTGCACGGCGCGGAGATTCCCGAAGCGCTGGTGCCGGACATGATCGACGAGTTCCCGGCGCTGTTCGTCGCCGCCGCTGCCGCGCAGGGCAACACCGTCGTGCACGGTGCCGCCGAACTGCGGGTGAAGGAGTCCGACCGCCTCGCCGCGATGGCCACCGGCCTGCGCACGCTGGGCGTGCAGGTGGATGAAACCGACGACGGTGCCACCATCCACGGCGGTGCCACGCTGGGCAGCGGCACCATCGAAAGCCACGGCGACCACCGCATCGCGATGGCCTTCGCCATCGCCGGCCAGCTCAGCAGTGGCGAGGTGCGCGTCAACGACATCGCCAACGTGGCCACGTCCTTCCCGGACTTCGACGGCCTGGCCACCGGCGCGGGTTTCGGGCTGCGCCAGGGCTGATTCGCCCCACGAAAAAGGGAGGCCAGCGGCCTCCCTTTTCGTTACGCACTTCCGCGTGCATCAGCGCTCGGTGCGGAAATCCACCGGCACACGCACCACGCTGGCCACGGCACGGCCGTTGTGCATCGCCGGCTCGAACTTCCAGTCGCGGACGGTGCCCAGCACCGCTCGGTCCAGATCGCGGTCGCGGGTGCCGCTGCGCTGCACGATGTTGGCGTCGGTCACCTGGCCACGGGTATCCACGTTGAGGCTGGCCACCACGCTGCCTTCCACGCCGCTGCGCAGGGCAGTACGCGGGTAGACCGGCTTGGCGTTGCTGGCCAGCGGGCGCGCATCGCGGTTGCGTACCGCCGGGGCGGCCTTGCGCTGCTGCGTGGCGTTGGCCGGGGCCGCCTGGCGCGGGGCCGGCGCGGTCGCAGCGACCGGGGTTTCGGTGGCGGGCAACATGCGCTCACCGACCGGCGGCGCGGTGGGTTCGCCCGGCGCGGCATAGCGCAACCAGACCAGCGCGGCGGCAAACATCGCCACGATCAAGGCAATCCACAGCCACGGCGACGTACGCCGGCGGCCGGGCTCATCGATGACGTCGCGCTGCTGCTGCGGCGAAGCATGCATTTCCGGATGGGTAACACTCATAGCGGACTCCTTGTGTCGTTGCGACACCCGCAGTCTTGCCCGGGCCCGGTTCCGGGTGTGTCAGCGCAACGTCAACGCGACGACTGCATTGCCGACGGGGTTCAGCTTGCTGACCCGTTACGCAACCGGCGCCGCATTACTCCGGCTTGAAGTCGAACGGCACTTCAATGCTGCCCGGCACCGGCTGGCCGTTGCTCTGCGCGGGCTGGAAGCGCCAGCGGCGCACGGCATCGGTGGCCGCGCGGTCAAGGTCGCGTGAACCGCTGCGCTGGATGATGGTCACATCCACGGGTGCGCCGGTCGCGTCCACGTCCACGCGCACCACCACGCTGCCACTCTCGCCCCGGCGCAGCGCGCCCGGCGGATAGCTCGGCGGCGGCGACTGGTCGGCGATCGGCATCGGGCGGTCGCCGGCGGCCATCGCCACCGGGGCCGTTTCCGGTGCCGGCGCTGCCGGGGCGGCGGGCGCCGGCGGGGGCGGTGCGGTTTCCACCAGTTGCGGCACATCCTCACCGGCGGGTGGGGCCTTGGCGTCGGGCATGTCGCTGGAACCGGCCGCCGCGGGCAGGGGTTCGGGCAGCGGCTCGATCTCGGCCACCTGCTGCGGGGTCTGCGCGGGGCTGGCCTTGTAGAAGTCGTCGTTGCGACTGCTCAGCCACACCACCAGGAACAACAGCAGGCCGACGCCAAAGGCGATGCCCGCGATCATCAGGCTGCGGCGGGGCAGGTGGAAGGTGATGTTCTTGCCAGACGAAGAGCGGGAAGCGGACATGAGCCATACCGTTGTGAACCCCCCGATTCTGCCACGGACCCGCTGACTGGCGCGTGTCATGGGCCTGCAGGGCGGCAGAAATCCGCATAACAGGCGATAATCCCTTTCCAGACCCGCAGACCTTTCCCACGCCATGCTCGATCCAGCCCTGCTCCGCCAACAGCCCGCCGACCTTGCCGAACGCCTGCGCACCTCGCGCGGTTTCGAGCTGGATGTCTCCGCGCTGGAGTCGCTGGAAGCCGATCGCAAGCGCATCCAGGTGCGCACCCAGGAGCTGCAGAGCCTGCGCAACAGCCGCTCCAAGGCCATCGGCCAAGCCAAGGCCAAGGGCGAGGACGTGTCGGCGATCATGGCCGAAGTGGCCGCCTTCGCCGATGAGCTGAAGGCCTCCGAAGTGACCCTGGACGAGCTGCGCGAGAAGATCGAAGCGATCGCGCTGGGCCTGCCCAACCTGCCCGCCGACGATGTGCCGGCCGGCAAGGACGAATCGGAGAACGTCGAGCAGAAGCGCTGGGGCACCCCGCGCAGCTTCGACTTCCCGGTGCTCGACCACGTCGAGCTGGGCGCCCGCAACCGGGGCCTGGACGCGGAAACCGCCGCCAAGCTGTCCGGCGCGCGCTTCACCGTGCTGCGCGGGCCGCTGGCGCGCCTGCACCGCGCCCTGGGCCAGTTCATGATCGACCTGCACACCGGCACGCACGGCTATGAAGAAACCAACGTGCCGCTGCTGGTCAACGCCGACTCGCTGCGTGGCACCGGCCAGCTGCCGAAGTTCGAGGACGACCTGTTCAAGACCGCGGTCGGCGAGTCGACCCGCTACCTGATCCCGACCTCGGAAGTGCCGCTGACCAACATCGTCCGCGACGAAATCGTCGATGCCGACCAGTTGCCGCTGCGCATGACCGCCCAGTCGATGTGCTTCCGCGCCGAAGCCGGCAGCGGCGGCCGCGACGTGCGCGGCATGATCCGCCAGCACCAGTTCGAGAAGGTCGAACTGGTCGCCGCGTGCCGCCCCGAGCAGAGCGAAGACGAGCACCAGCGCATGACCCGCTGCGCCGAAGTGGTGCTGGAGACGCTCGGCCTGCCGTACCGCAAGGTGCTGCTGTGCACCGGAGACATGGGCTTCGCGGCGGTGAAGACCTACGACCTGGAAGTGTGGCTGCCTTCGCAGGACACCTACCGCGAGATTTCGTCCTGCTCCAACTGCGGCGACTTCCAGGCGCGCCGCATGCAGGCCCGCTGGCGCAATCCGGAGACCGGCAAGCCCGAGCTGCTGCACACCCTCAACGGGTCGGGCGTGGCCATCGGCCGCGCAATGATCGCAGTGATGGAGAACTACCAGAACGCCGACGGCAGCATCACCGTCCCCGACGCGCTCAAGTCCTACATGGGCGGCATCGAGACCATCGGCTGAGCCACGAAAAACCCGCCAATCGGCGGGTTTTTTCGTTATGGGCCGTCGCGCAACACCCGCAACGGCACCCATCCCGAGCCGCGACCGTCGGCCGCCTCGCTCCACACCCAGCCATTCATGATGCGGTCCCCATCCAGCACCTGGCCGACATCCACATCCAGCTCGCGCGCGCAGTAATCCTCGCGCGCGAACGCCCGCTGCTGCGCATCGCGCCCGATCACCTGCGCCGGCACCCAGCCCGGTTGCTGGCCTGCTGCCTCGCACAGATACCAGTCATCCCATCCTTCGGGACCCTGATAGCGTTCGCCAACCACCAGCGCGTCGCCGCGGCTCAAGGTGATCGGCTGGGGAAACTCGCTGCGGTGGGACGCAACAACGATGTAGCGCATGCACTGGAATCCATTACGGAGGAACACAAAGCCTACCCGTAATCGCCCGTAGCGCCGGGTTCTACCCGGCTGCTCTCCCATCGCGCCAAAAAAAGATGGCCCCAAAAGGGGCCATCAGACGCAGCAACCGGCAGGGGAGAGAGAACCGGTTGCCGCGCACCACACCGTCACGACGAGGGGGAGGGGACGGGATGGGACGAACGACTCAGGCCGCGGCGAGCGCCTGCGGCTGCGGCAGCGCGGCCAGCGCACCGGCGATGGCATCGGTGCGGTGCTGCGGCGAGTAGGCGATGCCTTCGGCGCGCACGAACTCCACGGTGTCGATGCCGAAGAACGCGAACACCTGGCGCAGGTACGGGTCCTGGAAATCGGTCGGGGCACCGGTGTGCAGGCCGCCGCGGCTGCTGGCCACGATCACCCGCTTGCCACCGGCCAGGCCCACCGGGCCGTTCTCGGTGTACGTGAATGTGCGGCCGGCCACGGCCAGGCGGTCGATCCACGCCTTGAGGGTGGAGGCCACGCTGAAGTTGTACATTGGGGAGCCGATGACCACCACGTCAGCGGCCAGGAACTGTTCCAGCACCTGTTCGGCATCGGCCGCTTCGGCCGCGTCGGTTTTGGCCAGCGAGCTGCTGCGCAGGTGGGCAACCGGCTGGGCGTCGAGGTCGCGGTAGCTGACCTCAAGATCCGGCACCTGGTCGCGCCACTGCTGGACCACGGCGGCCGACAGCTGGCGGGAGACGGAGTTGTCGCCAAGGACGCTGGCGTCGATGTGAAGAAGCTTCATGGCATGTACCTTGTTCTGGGGAGAGGCGGTAGACGCCGCCGACGGAGAACACGATAGGTTGTTGCTAGTTTGGGATAAAGGTGGTTGAATGCCACGTATTGTTCTAAATCTGGAACTTCGGAATGCACGACCTCAACGATCTCTACTACTTCGCAATGGTGGTGGACCACGGGGGCTTTGCCGCGGCCGAACGCGCGCTGGGCATCCCCAAATCCCGCCTGAGCCGCCGTATCAGCCAGCTGGAAACCGACCTGGGCGTGCGCCTGCTGCAGCGCTCCACGCGCCGGTTTGCGGTCACCGACGTCGGCACCAGCGTCCATCGCCATGCCCAGACCATGCTCGCCGAGGCCCAGGCCGCCCGTGAGGTGGTGGACCGCCTCAGCGCCGAGCCGCGAGGCGTCGTACGCGCCAGCGTGCCGGTGTCGCTGGCGCAGATGCAGCTGCCCAAGCTGCTGCCCAAGTTCCTGGCGCAGTACCCGAAAGTGCGGCTGCAGCTGAACATCAGCAACCGCCGCGTGGATATCATCAACGAAGGCTACGACGTCGCCCTGCGCGTGCGCTCGCGCCTGGATGACGACGGCAGCCTGGTCATGCGCAGCTTCGGCCAGGTGCAGGAACTGCTGGTCGCCAGCCCGAAGTACCTCGACCGCGCCGGGCGCCCCAAAGACCCCGACGAGCTGGCCAACCACGTCACCCTGAGCATCAGCGAAGACGAAGCCCGCCAGCGCTGGGAGCTGCACGGCCCGGAAGGCGCGGTACGGCGTGTTGACCTGCAGCCGCGTGTGGCCGGCTTCGATTTCCCGCTGCTGCAGAGCATGGTCAAGGACGGCTTCGGCATCACCATGCTGCCGGAAACCGTGTGCGCCGAAGCGGTGCGCAACGGCGAGCTGGAAGTGGTGCTGCCGGACTGGTCGCTACCGCAGGGCATCTGCCACGCCGTGTTCGCCTCCCGCCGCGGCCTGCTGCCGGCGGTGCGCGTGTTCATCGACTTCCTGGCCGAACACCTGCCGCCCCAGCTCGAAGCCTCGCGCCTGGATTGCGGCGGCGCCTGCGAACGTGCCAAGGAGAAGATCAAGGCGAGTGCGCTGGGTGCGCTGGCGGTGGACGCGGGCTGATACCCGCCTTTGCGTCGAACCAGGCGTCGGTGATGAATGGGGCCCCGATTATCGGGGCCTCAGCGTTTGCGCTGGCGGATGCCGATCAGCCGCGCCACCGCCAGAAGGGGGGAGTAGACAGCCTTGGGGCTGCAGATCTCGATGCACTGGATCACGTCGTCCACAACGAAGACATGCAGCCAATGACCTTCGTCAGTGGCATCGTGATACTCCGTAATCTCCAGGATGGGGTCAAAGATCCGGATGGCCTCGGGAACAACGTCCAGCGTCGATCGCACGCGCCGTGCAGCGGTGAGGGTCATCCCCATGCAGAGACCCTGTATGGCAATGTCCGACGGGAATCCTCGCCGGAAGCTCACAGTGCCCACGCGCTCCTCAACGTCCATGCGACATCCCACACCGTCCGGAAACCCCGCCAGGTAGCCTTCCTCGTCGGGAATCAGGCCATGCGTCCCTACGAGCGTGCGGACGCCATCCAGCGGCATCAAGGGCCGGAGGGCGGTGTACTTCAGGACATCCATAAGGGCCGCGCACCGTCGAGAGTTGACGGAAAAATATGGGCGCCGACGGGCAGGAGTGACATGCAAGGAGTTGCAATGCAGTGCGATCCACCTGGGCGGAACAGGGGCGGGTAGCGCCTTCTACCAGGGCGTGGTCCGGGCGCCGGCGTTCAGTCCTGGATCAGAGCCTGGTCTCTTGGGCAATGGCCGGCCTCGTGCGATAATGGGTCACGGCCCGGGTGATGTGATCGGGGTCCATCGGAGAGATGGCCGAGCGGTTTAAGGCACCGGTCTTGAAAACCGGCGAAGGGTCAAACCTTCCGTGGGTTCGAATCCCACTCTCTCCGCCAATCATACATAAATCACTGATTCTAAATAAGAATTTTTGATGTGCCCTGGTTGTGAGGCGGAGAGCATGCAGAGGCGACAATCGCATGCGTATCCCTCACCATTTGAGTCGGTCTGAGACCGGTCGCTGGTCTTTCGTCCAGCGCGTTCCCGTCGACCTTCAGGCCGTGCTCGACTGCCGGCTGATCAAACGAACTCTTCGAACAAAAGATCTGGCTCAGGCCCACGTGCGTTCGATTCGAAAAAGAACACGCTTATCGCTTCGATTGCCCAAGGCGCCCTGCCAACTTGTGAATTCCGCAGGAGGTTCCCCCGTAGGGGGTAGGTCGCTCTCAAGGACAATGGCATCGAGGCCGCCGAACCCATGAGCTTTCTCCCTCGGGTAGAGGGATGTTCCATCTCTGACTAGGTTTCCAGGCAGAGCGCGCGAATAGTCTGCGCTGACCACGATCGTCTCATCGATTTCGATGCGAACCCCAGGAAGTAACAGCCCAACCCAGCCGTCCACACCATTGGCCTCGAACCAAGTGAACTGATGGCTACCAGTCAGGATCAGGACAGCGGTCCCGCCCAACTTGGAAGTGCCAAATGGTCGATGCCTGGGCGTACGGGCACCTGCTAGGCGCGATGCAGGTCGTCGGAGCCGTTGCGATCTTGGCCGCTGCGGTAGGAATGAATTTCGGGTGGAGGCTCTCTCGGCGGGAACGCGGGAACGCGGGAGCGAACAGCCTCCTATCCACGATGTTTGGAGTTCGAGCTTGATACGAAACAGGTATCGCCGGGACCAGCGGGCGCTTTCGTGGGGCAGCCTTTGGACTTGCGGCTCACTTCGTTTCGATCAAAGCGCTGGAGGATGGGGTTATTCCTTGATGGCAACCGGCAGGAGCGGATTGTGCTGCGGCAAGGCGCTCACTCAAATGATTTTGGAGGGCCAAGCGGCACCCGCACTTCAATCCCATCGGCTCGCAGCGTTCTCAGGTGCCTCTGGTCGATGTCGTAGATCGAAATGAGATCGTTGCTGGTGATGATGATTTCGCCTTTGGCCAGAAAACTCTCGCCGCGCCAGAGCTCAGAGACGCTTGCCAGTTCGCCTCTCGTCAGCCTTTCAACGGTTGTGGCGGCCTTAGCTTTTCCAAAGCGCTCGCCGGCGATGCCGGGTGTAGTTAATGCGATAGAGATGAGGGCTGCTACAGAAATGGCGGCGGCCCCCAATCCAGCAATCCCCGCGGAGGCGACGATGGGCTGCCGGACCCAGTACGACTGCCGCTTCAGCCAGTCGAGCAAGCGCGCGTCGGCCTTGACCGGGGCTCCAGCGACAACGAAGAAGCCAGTGGCAAGGGTCAGGAAGCTCAGAACCTTGAGCCACTTGACGTCGCTGAAGAGATCAAGCCCTTCCGAAACCACCACGTAGAGCCCATGAATTACCTTCTCTTCCACTGGCTGGGGGAAGGAGGTGGGCTGAAGGCCCAGTTGGGCGAGGTAGGTTGATTGGGAAACGTCACCAGCAAAATGGAGAAAGAACCCCAAGATTGTGGCGATCGCCAGCAGGCTGCCTACGGCCGTCGCGACAGAACTGGTCAATCCAGCCGGGGAGGGTTGCTTTCCACTTTTCGAAAGAGGCGGTGCGATGCTCGATGTAGCGGATTCGTCGCTTCGCTTCGCGGGATCAGGAGCCGAGCGGCGTTGTTTTTTGCTCAAGGTAGAACCTTTCATGGAACCCCGAATTTACTCCGATTCAATGGGGAGAATCCTAACGTACCAGGCGAGGAATTGACCCCTTATCTGCGCCTTGCTGGGCGAACTCGGCGTGCCTAATATAGGCCTGCAACCGCTGGGTCGCCGGGATGAGGGCCATTGGAGCAACGGGTAAGCCGGGACCGGGTTTCGGCTTTTGAAGGATGGGTCGGATAGGAGTCAATATGAGCAGCATGGAAGAACGGCTTGCGGACCTTGAGCGGCGACTTGCCTTGCTCGAGACTCGGGACAGGGATTTGCCAGCTTTACAGGGCGGCTTGCCCGCTCGGGGCGCGGCAGAAGAGCAGGTGGTTTCGGTTTCCGTATCGAACAAGCGATATGACCACGGCGACTACGAGGACCACATTTGGTTTGACTGTGTCTACACGCTTTCCCAAGACTCGAAGCCTACCCGCGCACTCAAGGGGGCGATCGAGTTCATGGACTTGTTCGGAGAGGTGAGGTTCCGACTGCAGTTGACCGTGAACGATCCCCTTTCTCCGGGCCGTCCGCTTGCGAATCCAGGTATCGGGTTCACCTTCAATCAGTTCATGCCGGAGCACCAATGGATGCTAAGCACCGATCTCAGCGACATGCAGATCAGGCTAGTTGCTTCGAACGTCATCTACAGCGATGGGACTTCCGCATCGTCTCCCTGACGGCAGGCGCGTTCCGTCGCCATGCGCCGATGCCGCAGAGTAGTCGTGTCGGCATCATCATTGGAACCGAAAGCACCCGGTGCTTGGAGTGGGCATCCTTGCCAGTGTGACAGTATCTGTCAGCTCAGCTATCGGCGGTATATGACCAACATGGTCGAACGATTGAAAACAGTTGTTCGCGAAGAGCGGGGGGGGACCAGCGATGCGAAAGAGAGAGTTTGTTCAGGCTGAATCGCAGCCTTTTCGCGATCTTGAGGCGCTGCTTGAGAGCCGTGTCTTCCATGTAACCAGGCGGCAGAACATGCAGGCGATACTTTGCTCTGGCGCACTGTTGCCGAACGCTGATGGGCAGTTTGAGACGACCTTCGGCTCATCCGCTAACTCATTTTTCAGGCTAATCGGCTGCGTCAGCGTGTTCGACTACAGGATGCAGGAGGTGCCTAACATTGCTGAGTACCGCGGACGCTGTTATCCATTTCAAGCTGCTCGGCCTGGTGGTGCCGGAATCGCGATCCTCATGCTCAAGCCGGAGAGCTACCAAGAGTTGCTGCCTTGGACGGAGTGGTCCAGCTCTGGCGACCTCTCACAGAACATTGTCCCGTATGTCGAAGCTGGCTACCCAGGTCCTCTGCCGCTGAGCATGATCGATGAGGTCCTCTTTGTCCGGATCACTGAAGATCCCGATTGCTTTGCCGCGCTTGTCAGGAGGAGCTATTTAGGCGATTGACCACCCCGCAGGGCGGTACCAACCGTACCTAAGACGGGCTATGATCGAGGAAACGTCCCAGGAAACCAACGAAACAGGCTTTCTGAAACGGAGAGAATTGGTTAGATCGGTGGTGATCCGATCCCACTCTCTCCGCCAATCACGTCTGAGTCATTTCCCCTTCGTAGCAGCCCATCCAGCAGCGACAGCGAGAGCGTCCGACGTCATGGTGCTCGGGTGAACTGTCTGCGCCTGAAGCAGGACCAGGGGCAGCAGCGGTGGCCACCGGTCTCCGGCATGCGCCACGCTCAAGGCAGACCAGGCGCCGACGGCGCAGCGGCGATGAGCGGCGAAGCGCGAGGCGATTGTCCGGATGGCAGCTCTCCTATGGAGAGGCCAACGGGTGCCCTCGCCGAGTCGCGCCAGGAGAGTGCCCCATGACGCGCTTGTAGGCACGGCTGAACGCTGCCTGCGACGCGTAGCCGAGGCGCTCTGCCACGACCTCGATGGATAGGCTTTGGTGGGTCAGCCATCGACTTGCCAAGTGCATGCGCAGTTCGGTTACGTACCGCAGGGGTGCGGTCCCCATGACGGTCTGGAACCGGTCTGCAAAGACAGAGCGCGAGATGTTTGATTCTGCAGCGAGCGCGTCGACGGTCCAGTCACGCCCAGGGTCTCGGTGTAGCGCAAGCAACGACAGCGATAGACGAGGGTCGCGCATGGCCATGACCAGGCCTGAGGCTCCGTCGCAACCGCGCTCGACCCAGTCACGGACGATCATGGCGGCGACTGCATCCGCCAGCCGGGCGAGTATTCCCGCAAATCCAATGCGTCCGGAGCACACCTCGCGCTTCATCGCATCGACCATCGGCAACAACCCAGGAAACTGAGCGGCGTTGCCATCGGCCAACATCACGGTAGGCATCAACTTGCTCAATCCATGCATGCCACCCAGATCGACCACCATGCATCCGTGGAAGAGAACAGCGCTTGGCACGGGATGTGTGCTCGGGCACGTGTCTACGCCGCTCACCGCGTCACCCAGTGGGGCTGCGTCTATCGTTTCCAGGCACTGCACTGGGTGGTCGACCCCAGACAACAGCGAATGGCCGTCTCCGCGGGGAAGAAGCACGACATCCCCGGCGGATAGAAGGTGTTGGGTGCCGTCCGCGTCACGAAGAATCGCATTGCCCACCGCCAGGTAGTGGAAGTAGGCATGCCCTGGCTTCGGGGGAAATCCAAGCCCAAAGGTCGGCCCGGTTTGAATGCGTCGGTATTGCACGCCATGCAGCCGCATGCCGGTCAGCAGCTGGCTGATCAGGTCGGTGGGCTGGGCGGGAGCGTGATTCATTGAGAAGGCCCGGCGTTTCGATCAAAAATCTAGGTTGGACAATCATAGATCATCCTGACATGGCTCCCTAGACTCTCGGCTGCACGAATGCACTGGGATCTTTGATGAGCAATAACGTAGTGGATGCCGCGGACGCGCCTGCTTCTGTGGCCAGCGGTAGCGGGGCGCCGTCTTCATCGGCATGGGTGGCCGTGTTTTCGCTGGCGATGGGTGTCTTCGGGTTGCTGACGGCCGAATATCTGCCTGCCAGCCTGTTGACGCCGATGGCGGCGGACCTGGGGGTGTCGGAAGCGCTGGCCGGTCAAGCCGTGACGGTCACCGCTGTAGTGGCCCTGTTCGCTGGCCTGCTGGTGCCTCGGCTGACCCGTTCGATGGACAGGCGCGTGGTGCTGTTGAGTTTCACGGGTCTGATGATCCTCTCCAACGCCTTGGTGGCGCTGTCGTCCAGCATGGGCGTGCTGCTGGTGATGCGCGTCCTTCTGGGCGTCGCGCTGGGCGGTTTCTGGAGCATGGCCGCAGCCGTGGCCATGCGGCTGGTGCCCCCACAGCGCGTGCCTCGCGCGCTGTCCATCATCTTCAGCGGCATTGCGGTCGGCACGGTGGTGTCCGTTCCCTTGGGAAGCTATCTCGGAGGGCTGCTGGGCTGGCGCAGCGCCTTCTGGGCTGCGACGGCGGTAGGTGGGCTCACGTTTGCGTTCCAGTGGTTCACGCTGCCCCGAATGGCGCCGCGCAAGGCGGCACTCCCTGAGTCGGTGGTGGGCCTCCTGCGCCGGCCAGGCGTTGCGGTCGGCATGCTGGGCTGCGTTCTGGCGCACACCGGCCAGTACGCGCTCTTTACTTACATCCGCCCAACGCTGGAGAGCCTGGGGCAGATGAGTGCGGATGGCCTGGCGCTGATTCTGCTCGGATTCGGCGTGGCCAACTTTGTCGGCACGCTACTGGCAGGCTGGATCATGGAGCGCAGTTTGAAAGTCACCCTGGTGATCATGCCTGCCTTGGTTGGCGTCGCCGCGCTCGGCATGCTCCTGTTGCCGGTGGGCGTTGGCGGGCTATCGATTCTCGTCGCGCTCTGGGGCCTGGCCTTCGGTGGCGTGCCCGTGGCCTGGTCGAGCTGGGTCGCGCGTGCGGTGCCCGACCAGGCCGAGAGCGCCGGCGGGATGGTGGTCGCTGCTGTGCAGTCCTCCATCGCAGCAGGTGCTGCCTTGGGCGGCCTGGTGTTCGGGCTGGGAGGCATCGTCGCAGTCCTCACGGTTGCCGCGGCCGTGATGCTCCTCGCCAGCCTGCTGATTGCGTTCCGTGTCAGGGTGAGCTCGCCGACGTCCTCGGCAGGTCCGGCGTTTCACATCTGAGCGATCGACGCGTCCCTCTCCACTTCCAACCACCGACGAAACGCATCCGTCGCTCCCACCTTCCGCCCCGCAGCCGGACAGACCGCCCAGAACGCATACGCATTGGGCAACTGCGCCTCGAAGGGTCGGATCAACCGCCCCCGGCGCAGGTCTTCCTCCACCAGCGGCGCCACGCCCAATGCCACCCCGTGCCCGTGGAGGGCCGCTTCCTGGGCCAGGTAAATGCTGGGGTACACCGGGCCGGTATCGGCCCGCACCGTCGATACGTCGGCGAACGCCAGCCAGGCGGCCCAGTCGGGTACGCCTGGCCGGCCCTCCGCGCTCTGGTCATGGATCAGGGTGACGTGGGCGAGATCGGCGGGCGAGCTCAGGGGCAGGCCGTCTGCACGCAGGGTGCCCGGCGCGCAGACGGGGAACACGGGCGCCTCCATCAGCAGGCCGGCCGCGTCGCCGTAACCTGTTCCGGGGCCATACCGAAGCGCGATGTCGATACCGTCGCGGCCACCGTCCGCCAGCTGGTCGGAGGTGACAATCCGCACCTGGATGTCGGGGTGGCGGGCATGAAAGCGGTGCAGCCGCGGGGCGAGCCATTTGGCGGCAAAGGACTCGATCGTGCTGACGCGCAGGTCGGCGGTGGCGGCGGGCGAAGCGCGGTCCAGCGCAAGGTCCAGCATCCCGAAGATCTCGCTCAGCGACGCGGCCAGGGCAGCGCCTTCGCTGGTGAGCGTGACGGTCCGATGGCCGCGCTCGAACAACGCGGTGCCCAGATGGTCTTCCAGCCGTTTGACCTGATGGCTCACGGCCGCCGGCGTGACGAACAGCTGGGCCGCCGCCTTCTGGAAGCTCAGGCAACGTGCAGCGGTTTCAAACGCGCGCAGGGCGTTGAGAGGAGGGGCGTGACGCGGTTTCATCCAGGGCTCCAACCATCACCGATGACCGATCCTATCAGGTTAGGTTTTCTAACCTGACGGTCAAATCATGTCGTTTGTCAGGCCCGGCACCGCTGACAATCATGGCGGCCTCCATATCAAGGGAAGCCGCCGTGCATCTGACACCATTGGGTCCGGACGTCTCGCTATGCGTCGGCGACGATCATGCGTCCGTCGCGACCGTATTCTTCAACGGCGATGAGGTGCTGCTGGTCGACGCCCTTGCCAGTTCCGGTGACGCCGTCCGGTTGCGTGACCTGCTGTGCCGGCAGATGGGGAAGACGGTGCGCGCGATGGTCTTCACTCATTTCATGAGCGATCACATCGCCGGGCTCACCGTGTTTCCCGACGCGATGACGATCGCGCATCGCAATTATCGTCACACCTTCCTGTCGCAGAACCGCCGGGTGGATGCGTTCTACCGTGAGCCGCAGGTGGTGTTCGACAGCGCGATGCGCATCCGCTGGGGTCGCCATGAGCTCCGCCTGCTGCACAACCCGGGCAAGACCCTGGACCACCTCAGCGTGGATGTCCCCACCGCCGACCTGGTCTGCGTCGGCGACAACATCGTGGGCAATATCGTCTATCTCTCCAAGGCGGACCCGGCACAGATCCGGACGGCGATTGGCCGGGCCAGGCAGTTCGGGCGCGGCACCGTGGTCGGCGGACACATGGGTGCGTTCGATGCCACGGTGCTCGACAACGCGCTGCACTATCTGGAGCACCTACGGCGTGCCGTGGTGACTCTGCGCGCGCAGGCAGACACGGGTCCGCTGGGCGAGAGGATTGCGGCCATTCCGATGGACGCGTGCCTCGCGCCGGGCGTTGAACCCACCGACTTCGAGCGGATCTGGCACCAGCGCAATCTGGAGGCTATCGAGGCCCAGGGCATTTTCGAACTGGATACCTATCTGGCACGTCCGGCGGAGGTCGCATGAGCGCATCTGCATCGGGCGGTGCGCGGGTGGGGCGACGGGCCTTCCTGTCCGGCTGTGCAGCCGGAGCGACGGCGCTGCTGCTGCCCGCATCGCTCGCTGCCGCGCAGGTGCCGGCACTGGGCGGCCTGCGCATCCAGCGGCTGGCCTGGGCAGGCATCCGTCTCCAGCTCCCGGGCTCAACGCTGTTCATCGATCCGTTGACCAATGCCGCCGAGTGGGGCGCGGCGCTGCCGGACGCGTTGATTCCGGTCGCGGATCCGGTGGGGGAGACCAGCGTCCTGCTCACCCATGTGCACTCGGACCATTTCGATGCGGGTGCCGTGGCGCAGGCGCTGCATGCGGGGGGCAGTGTGATCCATCCCGCCGGGACCCATCCGCTCCCGATCCCCCCGAAAGCCCGGGCGCGTCCTGCAGCGCTGTGGGAGCCGCAGTTGCTGGGCGACTTCACCGCCACCGCGGTGCCCGCATCGGATGGCTACGGCGACCCGCAGGTGTCGTGGGTGGTGTCTGCTGGCGGGCGACGGATCTTCCACGGCGGCGACACCCTGTGGCACGGGCACTGGTGGAAGATCGCGCGACAGCTCGGACCGTTTGACATGGCGTTCCTGCCCGTCAATGGCGCCAGATTCGGCTGGCGCAAACCGGTCAGCGGACAGCCGGGCGTGCTCACCCCCGAACAGGCCATCGCCGCGGCCACTATCCTTGGCGCGCGGTCCATCGTTCCCATCCACTACGGCATCTCGGGCATTGCGGAGTACCAGGAGGTGGACGCGCCGCTGCGCGCGCTGGCCATGCTTGCCAAGGGGAAAGATGTGACGGTCCAGCCGGTGCAGCCAGGGACGTGGGTGGTGTGGCCATGACGGGCGTCCTGATGAAGGCCCTGACAGGTGCCGTCCTCGTCGCGTCATTCCCAGCCTGCGCATTGCCCGTGGAGGCGGCCGAGCACGCCCCCGCGTCGCGCCCCTCGTTGGAGGCCTTGCAACGCATCATCGTGTCGCGAACGCCGGAGACGACGATCGCCGCCCCTGACACCGATCGGATCACCGCCCGGCGCATCGATATCGTCGACGACAACGGCGTGATCCGCATGACGCTTTCCGGGCGTACACCGGCACCGATCATCGATGGCATCCAGTACCGCCGCGCTTTCAACGTTGCCGGCCTGGTGCTGTACGACGAAACGGGCAGCGAGCGGGGCGGCTTCGGGACCGCCGATGTGGCCGGCGGCATGGCCGTGCTGGCCCTGGACCATCCTGCGCTGGACGCCATCGGCTGGCGCGTGTCGCCGGACGGGGAGGTGGCGTTCTCGATCAATCAGGCGCCGCCGCTGCTCCGCGAGCCCGCGCTGGACAACCGTCTGGTGCCGGGCATCGCGGCGCCCACGCGCATCAAGATGGTGGTAGCGCCGGACGGCACGCCGGCGATAGCGCTGCATGACACCGCCGACACGCCCCGCCTGCGGTTGACGGTCACTGCAGAGGGCTACGGCGCGATCGAGTTTCTCAGGGCGGACGGGACCGTCATCCATACCCTGGCGCCGGAGGCAGCCGCAGCGGTGGACGTCCAGCACGGGGAGTAGGGGCAGGTTGCGCCAGGCAGCTGCATGGGGTGCTGCCAGCAACAGGGACATTCCAACGTAGAATCCTCCTGCCCGTAAGGACGACGTGTTGCGGGAGGGGCACTCATGCACGACTGTGGCCGTATCAGGCCCTGCGGGCATGCGTGCGTTGAAGGGCTAAAAGGAAGCATTGCGCTGCAATGCGATGTGGATGATCGACGCGTACACGACCGTTGATCATCAGTACAACAGGGGGTTTCATGCGGTCCATGCGGAATGTGGTTGTTGTGTCCGTTGCCATGCTCGCCATCGGGTGTGCGCAGAAGAAGGCGCTTGAGGAGAATCCCGGCCTGGCCGAGATCGAACAGCACCTGGCGGCGTACGTGGAGGCGTATCCCAACGCCACCGACGGTGCCAGCAAGACGTGCCTGGAGATGAAGATCCATTTTGTCAGCGCGACCACGTCCGGGGCGTTGGATGCATCGGCGGGCCGACGTGACCTCGCCAGGGAAACCGGGCCGCTGAAGGCGGGTGAGGCGGTGTACTTCGAGGGCGTCGCCACCCGGTTTGGCCGCACTGTCCGGGTCAACGGCGACAGCCTCTCCGTGGGCACGGTCAACGTAGGCGCATCGGCATACGAGGTGTGGTCGCCGAACAGCAGCGCCGTCATCAACCGGCGCATCGCCGAGGGCCAGCTGGTGACTGGCGGCAAGGACTCCCCCATGTTCGGAACGCGCGGTGTGCCGGTATGCGGCTTTGGCATCTCCACCGTGGGTGGCAGGCTCAATCACATTCTTCTGGCGGACATGATCGAATCCGGTGCGCCGCTGGCGCCTGAGGCGCCCGCCAGCGGCATTGCCGCCAGTGCGGCCGCAGACGTGCCCGAGGTGGCCGGCGAGCCGCCGCAGGAGGCGCCGGCAGCGGCCGGCGGCAAGTGCGAGGTGATTGCGAAGGGGGAGGAAGAGGCGCGTTCCAACTGCAAGTCGGGCAACTTCAATGCCTGCCGCGATATCGCCGGCTGGGTGGCCAACAAGGTCATGGAAGGGTGTGCCGTCACCAGCAGGACGCCGGCAGAAGCCCTTCATGAGGAATGCCTGCAGCTCGCCAAGTCGTCGTTGCTGGCCAACGACTACTGCATGGGCGGCAAAGGCGACCAGAGCGCGTGCGAATTCCTCGGCAAGGCGGCGAAAGAAGCGGCACAGAAGGGCTGTCCGTCGGATGTAGTCGCCGAAGCCCGCGCGCAGATGCGGCGGGACAGGGGCGAGCCTGCCCAGGCGTCGTCATCGTCAGCGGCGGCCCGTCCGTCCGGCGAGCCGGCGTCCGATTCCGCCCAGTCCCGTACCGAAGCCACGGTGGATGCGACGTCCAAAAGCATGAATCCGCCGCGCTACCCGCCGGCGGCATTCCGCGCCGGCATAGAAGGCCAAGTGACGCTGATCGTGGATGTATCCGCCGACGGCACGGTCACCAACGTGTCCATTTCAAAGACGTCGGCCAACCGCGATCTGGACAGGGCGGCAATGGAGGCCGCCCGGACCTGGCGGTTCAATCCGGCGCAGGAGAACGGGGAAGGCGTGGCGGGGCGGGTGAGCGTGCCGGTCACGTTCGCGCTCAACTAGCGCGTCGAGGGCGGGCTGCCGACACCGGCAGCCCGCTCGGGGTTATGGCGGCCCGCGCTGGCAGAATCCGATACGGATGCGCTGGAGTTGGATGGCCGAGAACATCTGAGGCTCACCCGATGCGCCGATCCGCACCAGAGATGTCGCGGCGTGCCGAGTCAGGCGTCGCCGCAGGCAACGCGCTGACGTGCGTGCCGGCGCATGATCAGGACGCCGGCGGCCACCACCAGGATGCTCACGTAGGTGGTCCAGCGCAGGGCGTCGCCAAACATGAGCGCTGCCCAGAACAGGGTGACCGGCGGTTCCAGATAGACCAGCGCGGACACGCGGGGCGCCGACATCCGTTTCAGCAGCCCCCACAGGCTGAGATAGGCAATGAAGGTCGAGAACAGGGTCAGCCATACAACCGCGATCCAGACCTGTGCGCCCGCCGGGATCGCAATGGCGTTCATCGACAGCCCCACCATAGCCAGCAATCCCAGGGTGGTGGCCGACTGCAGAAACAGCGGCATCAACTGGCCGTCCCTGCTGTGGTCGGTGGACAGCACCGATTGTCGTCGCTGGTACAGCGTGGCGATGGACAGCGTGGTGGCCGAGATCAGCGGCAGCGCATACAGCCCGGGATGTATTCTGTTGTCGGTGAGCACATATTCGCCCGCGATCACGATGCCGACGCCGGCAAACCCGATGGCGAGCCCAATCCATTCCTGCAGCCCGCTGCGCTCGTGGTTGCCCCGTGCCGACAGGGCGGCGGTGATCAACGGCTGCAGTGCGCAGATGATGGCGGCGATTCCTGCCGGCAGGCCGCCGCGGATGGCGATGTACACACTGACCAGGTACGCGAACTGGGACAGGAAACCGATGATGGCGTTGTAGCGGAGCTGCGCGCCCGTCAGCGCACGCAGCCTGCGCCACACAAACGGCAACAGGCAGGCGGTGACCAGCAGGAAGCGCCAGAACAGCAGAGTGATGGCCCCGGCGTCCTGTGTGCCCAGCCGGGCACCGATGAAGCCCGAGCTCCAGGAAAGGACGAAGACAGCCTGCAGCAGGAGCAGGTACAACGCATGTCGGGGCATGTTCACCTTCCTGCGGACTGGAGCTCCTCGAACGTAATGGGCGTGATGCCAATCCGTGCGAACTGTCGGGCGGACGATTGGTGCAGGGTCCAGCGCAGGCGCGCCCAGTCGGGCACCGTCGCCGCGATGCCGTCGTCAGATGCCAGGTGCCAGAATGTGTTGGAGTCCTCGCGCGCGTAGGGGCAGTGGAAGGACAACACCAGCGACATGCGTCGCCCGGTCGTGACGGGACGAACGCCGTGGAACACACGGCTCCCATAGATGAACAGGGCATCCCCCGGCTCGACCAACCGTGCGGTTTCGGCGGAGCGGTCATCCCCTGCATCGAAGGTATCCACCGTGCCGTTATGGATGAGGAACTCGCCGCCGGTATAGTCGGCCGCCCCCGACAGCACGATGTTCAGCACGTAGTTGGTGCCGTCGGTGTGCCACATGCCACGCTGCTGCGGTTGCCCGGCGGGTTTGGGATGGAAGTAGTTGATCTGCGAGCGTGGGTTGCACATGGGGTAGGGCACCAGCGGTACGCCGGCAATGCGCGAGACGGCCAACAGAAAACCGCGGCTGTTCATCATCGCGTTGATGAAGGGCGACAACGCCGTCACGCCCCGGGTACGCCGGGAAATGATCCAGTCGCTGTCACCCGCCGCGTCTTCCAGTCGGGCGCAGATGGTCTGCAGGGCGGCGACGGCGTCGGGCGTGAAAAGGCGATGGACGCAGGCGACAGCGGTGAGGGCGCCCACCGCAATGCGGGGATGAGGACTGGTGTGGTAACCCAGTGCCTCGAGCGTGCGGGTGTCGCTGACCAGAGGGCCTGGCTGGCACAGCAGGTCGTCGCTCCAGCGCGCTTCTTCCTCCACACGCCGCGATGTGGGACGCGGCGTAGCGCTGAACGTGGCGTTGAGCGCCAGCTTGACGCGCCCGATACCGCGGTCAAACAAGGGCAGGCGGTCGATGTCAGTCATGGCGTGTCACTCCCGAAGGGGGGCTGCTGGAGGTACTTTGCGAGTTGGTAGCGCACCGAGCCATCGCCACTGGCCCATTCGCCCACCACGCTGCAGTTGCAGTGCAGGGCTCTGACGCGACGGAACTGCTCGGCGGTGTATTTGAGGCAGATGTTGGTGAGCAGGTAGCCCTGCTGGTGTGGCCCGCGCACAGGCTGCAGGGTCACGGCGACGTGTATGCGTTCGTCAAGAATGTCCAGCTGCACGAGCGTGATCTCATGCTCGCCCAGCGGTGTGAATCCCTGCTGGAACGCGATCAAGCGGGAAAACCGGAGCATGTTGGGATTGGCGTAGAAGGCGTGGATGGCGCTTTGCAGGCCTTCCTCGTAGACCTGCATCTCCGAGAGGATGTAGGTGTTGTCGCCGGCGAGGGTGCGGATCAGCCTTCCGGTACTCACCGCCAGTTCGTTGCCTTCCTGGAAGCCGAGCAGGGTGATCAAGGTGAGGTCCTGATCGAAACACAAGTCCGCATGGGTCACGGTGCGATAGTCAGCAGCGATGTAGTTGAAGCTGCCTCGCCCCTCCACGATCGGGAGTATGGCGGCGCGCATGGCGTGTTCCGAGGTCTGGTTGATGTCGATGGCGGTGTAGCGGATGGACGCGCAGCTGTCGGCGATCCGGGCCAGCAGGTGGGCCGTCTTGACCGGTTCGGGGCCCAGTTCGACGTAGTGCAGATGCCGCCGCCAGCTCAGCGTTGCCAGCCGGTCCGCCAGCGTATCGATTGTGCATTTGAGCGCGCCGTGGCCGTGTGCGTCAGCACACAGTCCGTGCTGACTCATGCCTTGCTGATTGAGGGCGCACATCAGCAGAAAGATGTCATGGTTGCAGGTCTGAAGGTCAACCGGCCCCGATGCTGGCGGGGCAAGCGTTGAGTACTTCTCATGGTTTTCCACAGTCCATAGCCGTTGGCTTTTGTAAGGACCGGCGTGCATCAGTGCATCGACGACAAGGGCATTCAAGCTCATCCGTCTCACTCCCCTCATGCCTTGACCCACCATAGAAGCGGGTGTAAACGCTGTACATCTCAATGAATTGAATCGTGAGTTCGACACAACGAAATCAGGTGATCCGATGGGCAAAGGCCTCGACATTGATGTGCTTAGAACCTTTCAGGCGGTGACCCGGTTTGGACGATTCAAGGATGCGGCCGCCTATGTCCACCGCAGCCCGTCGGCGGTAACCGCCCAGATCCAGAAGCTGGAAGCAACGCTCGGGCAGCAGCTGCTGGTGCGCAGCAACCACGCGGTGGAGCTGACGCTGGCCGGGCAGCAGCTATTGACGGAAACGACACGTTTCCTCATGGCCCATGATCGGCTGCTGGCGAAACTAACCCCGCAACGGATCACCGGCAGGGTGAGACTCGGCGTTCCCGACGGCTACGCCGAATCCTTCATGAGCGAGTTCCTGCCCGCAGTGGCCGCCGACAATCCAGCGCTTGAGCTTGATGTCGTGGTCAGGTCCAGCACGGAACTGCTGGCGCTGTTTGCGCGGCAACAGCTGGACCTGGCCATCGCGGTCAGTCGCGAACATCCCGGCCCAGGCCTGCGGCTGCGCTCAACGCTCCCCTGCTGGGCGGCGGCGCCCGGTTTCCGGCATGACCCGGAACTGCCCGTGAATGTCGCCCTCCAGCTGAGCGGATGCCCCTATCGGGAAGCCGGCGTGGCGGCGTTGAAAGAACACGGCATCCGTTACCGGATTCTGCTGGAAAGCGCCAACGCACACGCAGTGCTGGCATGTGTGAGAAGCGGCGTGGCGGTGGGGATTGTCGACGCGCTGGATGTCGCGCGCGATGGATCGCTCATCTGCCCGGCGGGCCTGGAGCGGGTGACCCTGCCGGCGCATCACGTTTACGTGCTGACGGATACCTCGCACCACGCTGCGCAGCACCTGCGCGGGATGGTGACGTCGACCTTCCTGTGACGTCAGCGCGGCGCCGCTGCGAACGGTGTGTTCTGCCTGGCCTTCGGCCACTGCCCGGTCGGTTTCGGCTTGTTGTGGCAGGCCGGATAGCTGGAGCATGACCGGAACGGCCCGTGCGGCCCGGTCCGATCCACGAACACGCCCACCTTGCACACCGGGCAGCGCTCTTCCGTGACGGGAACCCCGGAGACGCCGGTGACCTTGACGGCGCCTTCCTTCACCAGCTCATCCAGGAACGGCGAGTTCTTCCCCAGCAGGGTGAACAGGGCCACCGTGCGCCGGGCGCGGGTCAGGGCGACGTAGAACAGGCGGCGCTCTTCGCTCAGCGGGTAGGTATCCCCGGTCGGCATCGCCAACGACAGCACGGGGTCGTCCGACCGCAGGCTGGGGAAACCGCGGTTGACCATGCCTGGCAGGATCACGTAGTCGGCTTCTCTGCCCTTGGAGCGGTGAGCCGTCAGGAACTCCACGTCCATCGTGCTGCCGAATGCGGTCTTCCAATCGGCAGGCACGACGCTGCGGTCAGCCCGGTAGCGGCCGAGCACGAACACCGAGACGCGGCCGTTTCTGCCACGGGGAATCTCGCCGGAGAGCAGTTGCTGGTGCAGCGCCGCCAGGTACTGCCGCACGCCGTCGGGCACCTCATCGCGTTTGCCGAGCTGGAAGGCCAGCAGCGCCGGCCCCTGCGCGGGCGTGACCGAGCGGACGACCTTGGCGATCTGGGCGGGATTCTTGCCGATGAAGCGGCTTGAGATGTCGCACAGTGCCTGCGGGCAGCGGAAGGTCTGTTCGAGTTTGAGGACCTGGCCTTGCCCCATCCACGCGCGGAAGCCGGTCATCACCGAGACGTCGGCGCCGGCGAAGCGGTTGATCGACTGCCAGTCATCGCCCACGGCGAACAGGAATTTGCCGGGCGGCTTCACCAGTGCACGGCAGAGGCGGGCACGTGCGCGGGACGCATCCTGGAACTCGTCGGCCATCACCAGGTCGTAGGGCGACGCATACCGGTCCTGCTCCAGCAGGCCGGCCGCCATGTTCAGCATGTCCTCGAAGTCGATGCTTCTCTCGTCGGCCAGCGCGTTGTCCCACGCCTGCATGACCGGGGTGGCGATCTCCAGGAAGCGGCGGTGGCGCTCTTTGAAGTGGTCCTCGGGCATCTGCCGCAGGCGCTCGGCCATGTCATCGAGCGACAGGCAGTTGCTCTTGGCATGGGCGATGAAAGTGCGCATCAGGCCGATCAGATCCGAATCGGGCATCGGCTTGGCGCCGTCGTCGGGCAGATCGCGATCCGGGTTGGGGTCGAGCGTCACGCTGGAGGCACCCAGCCGATCGGCCAGGTAGTCCAGGGCATGGCCACTGCGCAGCCCGAAAGAGGTCGTTTCGGCCAGTGCGGTGCCGCGCCGGGCATGCTCCTCCCGCTTCCACACCAGTCCTTCCATGTAACCGGCAAAGTGCCGCGGCGGTTGGCCATTGGCGTCGAGGGCGAAATGCTCGTGATACAGGGTCGCGTCGGGGTAGTAGAAGTCCGGGCGGTACTGGCGGTGGGTGTCGCTGGCGGTATCGAACTCGTACTGGCGCTCGTACTGGTAGGTCACGCCGTTGTAGAAGAGCCAGTCGGCGATGACGCACTCTTCCATGCTCTTGACCCGCTCGCCCTGCAGGGTGCGGATGTAGGGCCTGCCTTCGCGGTCGTAGCCATCGGCCAGCATGTCCTCACCCAGCGGCGGCAGGTCGCGCCCGAACACCAGGCGGAACATGTCCCATTGGGTGCGGAAGTGGATGGAGCGATCCTTGAGGTCATCCACCAGCTCGGAGAGCTTGTGGAAGCCCTGCGTGGCGTCGACGGCCCAGTCGGGAATGTCCGGCTTGCGGCCGGTGGCCTTGGCAATGATGGCCAGGCCCAGTGCATGGAACGTACGGGCTTCGACCACGGTGTCGTCCATGCCCAGGCGTTCGAAGGAGCGCTGCGCACGCTCCTGCAGTTCGTTGGCGGCATCCTTGTTGAACGCCAGCATGACGATCCGTTCGGGCGCCACGAAGCCGCGGTCGATGGCGTACGCGGCCTTGGCGACCATTGTGGAGGTCTTGCCCGAGCCGGCCGACGCGACGACCTGAACGCGGTTGTCGAAGCAGATCACCGCACGGGCCTGTTCCTCGGTCAGCGGCTGGCTCTCGACCTTGTCCAGGAACGCCTTGGCCAGGACCAGCTCGCGGCGGGTCATGCCTTCGTTGGCCTGGGCAAACACCTCGGGCCAGTCCAGCGCCCAGTCGTGCAGGGCCGACAGGGCACGCTGGTGCGCGGGCGATTGCAGGTCGTGGTGGATCTCCGCATCGAGGAACAGGGGCTCCAGATCCGACGCGGCAACGGGCAGGGCGGGCCGGTCGTCAAGAAGGGCAGTCTGTTCCTCGTGCGTGATCCACCGGCGGCCGCGGTCTCCGGCGTCGATCAGGGTGCGGGCGGCGCCCAGCCACGCCAGCATCTGCGCCAGCACGGTGTCGAACAGCGCCTTGCGCTCGCGCCTGCGCCGGTCATCAAGCAGTACGTCGAGGGCCGAGGCCAGCTCGGCCCCACGGGCATTGGGCAGGCCATCGGCGGACAGCCAATTGCCTGCCTCCCCGTCGATCTCCACCCGCGACCAGAGCAGGCCGGGGATCACCTGCACGCGGTGCGCATCCTCCACGTATTCCCGGTGGCGCTGGCCAGCGATGCTGACCTCGATGTGATCGCCGTCGAGCCGAAGCCACCAGTGCGGGGAGCGGGTCAGAAGCCTGCCCCAACCAGAGGGGCGCCAATCGATTGCCATCCTTGATACTGCCTGCGTGCGTGGGGTGCCGGCCCAGAGCGGGCCTCTATCGGGCTTAATGATAGAGCAGCACTACCGAGTGCGCTTGTTCCGATAGGAGGGAGTGCTACAACAGGGGTAAAGAAGGTGAGCGTCCTGCCGATACCGACGGCACGGGCGGTTTGCCCTCTCTATCCACAGGAAGGACACGGATGTCGATGACAAAGGTTGTGCTGGGCGGAATCGTGCTGTCGCTGCTGCTGGCCGGGTGCGGCGAAGGCAAGGCACCGGCATGTGGCGACGAACGCACTCTGGATCTGGTGCGAAGCATTCTCCAGCGCCAGCTCGGGGCGAACAGCGCCGCCGCCTCGCTGGACGCGGCCAAGCTGCGCGAACTGCTGCAGCTCTCGCTTGCTCATCCCACCCACTACGACGAGGCGATCAGCCGGTACAGCTGCGAAGCCGAGCTGACTGCGCCCTTCAACAATGCGCGTCAGGACGTCTACACGCTCCGGCTGGAGTACACCTCCCAGGCCGTGGACGGACAGCACCTGGTCGACGTCAGCGTGCTTCCGGGCGACATGATCGGGATCGGTGTGGCAATCCGCGCGAACCTGGCCAGCGGCGAGGCCAGCGCGCCTGCGGCGCCGGCGGTGGCAGACGAGCCGCAGGAAGCCGCGGAGGACGCGGCCGATCCGTTGGCCTCCGCGAAGGCGGACGACTATGCCGATACCGATGCCGATGCCGCGCAGTTGGAGCCTGCTGCCGTGGCTGCTGCAGATGCGCTGCCCAACCCCAGTTTCGCGTGCGCCAAGGCCTCCTCCCGGGTGGAGGAGATGATCTGCGCCGATGTCGAGCTGGCCGCGTTGGACCGGGAGACGGCGGACACGTTCAGGAACGTGCGGGCCAATGCCGTTGATGCCGGTGCCGTCAGTACCGCGCAGGGGCAATGGCGGCGGAACGTCCGCGATGTGTGCGGCGACGCGGCGTGTATCCGCGATGCGTATCGCGCACGGTTGGCCGAACTGGAGTAGGCAGTGCGTGGTTGGCCCACGCCGTGGGCATGACCCGCCAGATGCACAGAACGCCCCGATCGGGGCGTTCTGCGTATACAGGGCACGGCAAACACGCCGCGCGCACATCCCGGTCACCGCCCTGCTACGTCCGTACCGGTATCTGTGAGGTCCATGCTTCACAGGAGTTCGACCATGCGCGCACTGACGTATCACGGCAGCAAGGATGTCCGGGTGGACACCGTTCCCGATCCCACCCTTGCCGCACCGGACGACCTGATCCTGCGCGTGACCGCCACCGCGATCTGCGGCTCGGACCTGCATCTGTATCGCGGCAAGATCCCGGATATGCACACCGGCGATGTGCTCGGCCATGAGTTCATGGGCGTGGTGGAAGAGGTGGGCGGCGCGGTGACCGATCTGCGGCCCGGCGACCGCGTGGTGGTGCCGTTCGTGATTGCCTGCGGCGAGTGCTTTCATTGCCGGCTGGCCGAGCATGCCGCCTGCGAAACCACCAATACCGGCAAGGGCGCGGCCGTGAATCAGAAGGGCATCCGGCCGCCGGCCGCGTTGTTTGGCTACAGCCACCTGTATGGCGGCGTCTCCGGCGGCCAGGCCGAGTATGTGCGGGTGCCGAAAGCCAATGTCGGTCCGCTGCGGATTCCCGAGGTGCTCGCCGACGAGCAGGTGTTGTTCCTGTCCGACATTCTGCCGACCGGCTACCAGGCCGCCCTCAATGCCGGTATCAAACCCGGCGCAACCGTGGCGATCTTCGGTGCCGGGCCGGTGGGCCTGATGGCGGCGGCATGCTGCCGCCTGCTTGGCGCCGAGACCATCTTCATGGTGGATCACCTGGCCTATCGCCTGGCCTTCGCGGCGCAGACCTACGGCGTGACGCCGGTGGACTTCAGCCACATCGAGGATCCGGCGCAGTACATCATCACCCAGACCAACGGGCGTGGCGTGGACGCGTCCATCGAGGCTGTCGGCTTCGAAGCGGAAGGCAGTGCACTGGAGTCCGCGCTGACCACCCTGAAAGTGGAGGGCAGCAGCGGCGTGGCGATACGGCAGTGCATCGCGGCCACCCGGCGGTGCGGCACGGTGAGCATTCCTGGCGTGTACGCCGGCTACCTGCATGGCTTCCTGCTCGGCGACGCCTTCGACAAGGGCCTGACGTTCAAGATGGGGCAGACCCATGTGCAGGGGCTGATGCCGGAGCTGCTGGACCATATCGCCGAGGGCACGCTGGACCCGGGCGTGATCATCACGCACCGCCTGCCGCTGGAAGAGGCGGTGCGTGGCTATGAGATCTTCGACCGCAAAGAGGAGGATTGCCGCAAGGTGATCCTCACGCCCTGAGGTGGACCGGCGCGCTGAACACGCGGCACCGGCGTTGGCGGCCGATGCGCGCGACGTGCTGGCACGGCAACCGTCGCTGCCGTTGCCCGGCCGTGGCCATACGCTGGAGCGCTGGCGCGCGCTGGGCGCGATCGCGGCGCGCGACCTGTGCGTGGCCAAGGTGATGGAGGCGCACTACGACGCGCAGGCGATCCTGGCCGACCTGCATGCGCTGCCGTTGCCCGACGACACGCTGGCGGCGGTGTGGGCTGCCGAAGGCCCCCAGGCCACGTTGTCCTTCGATCCCGCCACGGGCACCGTCAGTGGCACAAAGCCGTGGTGCTCCGGTGCTGGGCTGGTGGACGTAGCGCTGGTGACGGCGCGCTGCGACGAAGGGACGCAGCTGGTCCGTGTCCGCGCGGATGCGAAAGGCATCCGCGCGCAACCGCAGACCTGGCACGCCTCTGGCATGGGCGGCATCCCCAGCGGTACCGTGCAGTTCGCCGCGGTGCCTGCCGAGCCGGTCGGCAAACCGGGAACGTACCTGGCGCGGCCGGGCTTCTGGCATGGTGGCGCGGGCATCGCGGCGTGCTGGTACGGCGCGGCGGTGGCGCTGGCTGCACCGTTGCAACGCTCGCCGCGCGTAACGAGCGATGCGCAGATCGCCGCGCTGCTCGGCCAGGTCGACATGGGCCTGCAGGCGTCGGCGGCGTTGCTGCGTGAGCTGGCGGCATGGATCGACGCCATGCCCTCCCAGCCGCACCAGGCCGATGTGATCCGTGTGCGCAGCGTGGTGGAGCGCACCTGTGTGCAGGTGCTCGATGCCGTAGGCCGCGCGCTGGGGCCGGCACCGATGTGCCTGGATGCCGGACACGCCGCGCGCTGGAGCGACCTGACGGTGTTCATCCGGCAAAGCCACGGCGATCGTGACTGGGCCGAGCTGGGGCGAGCGGTCCACACCCAGGAGGGACCGTGGACGCTGTGACCGTTCGGATCAGCGGCCCGGGCAACCGCGAGGCCGACTGGGACCGCAGCGGCTGGCTGCGCGCGCTGCCCGCCCGGGAGGCCAGCGCCGTGCTGACCGGCATACGCCGGCTGGTGGTGGTGTCGCCGCATCCGGACGATGAAGTGCTCGGCTGCGCCGGCCTGATGCAGGCGGCGCTGGGCCACGACATCGATGTGCACGTCGTGTCGGTCACCGATGGCGAGGCCTGCTATCCCGACCAGCCCCTGTGGCCTGCCGCGCGACTGCGCGATGCACGCCGCCGCGAGCTGGCCGATGCCATGCGCCTGCTGGGCATGGACGCCACGCATGTCACCACACTGGGGCTGCCCGATGGCGCCGTTGCCACCCATGAGGCGGACCTGGCTGCGGAGCTGGCCGCGCACCTGGTGACTGGCGACCTGCTGGTGGCGCCGTGGATCCACGATGCGCATCCGGACCATGATGCGACCGGACGTGCCGCGCTGGCGGCGGCAGCATCACGCGGTGTCGCGGTGCTGCAGTACCCGGTCTGGGCCTGGCACTGGCTCGACCCGGACGCGATGACCGCGCCGTGGCCGGCAGCCGCCCGCATTCCGCTATGCGCGGCCTCGCTGTGCCGCAAGCAGCGCGCGCTGGACGCGTTCGCTACCCAGACCGGCGCCGTTGACGGCCTGGCCTGTGCGCCCATCCTTCCCGACCACGTCACGGCGCGCTTCCGCCGTCCTTTCGAGGTGCTGATCGGATGAGTACGGCGGCCTATTTCGACACGCTTTACCAGCAGCCGGACCCGTTCCACTATCGCAGCCGGTGGTACGAGGCCCGCAAGCGCGCGCTCACGCTGGCCTGCCTGCCGCGACGCCGATACGCCTGCGCGTGGGAGCTGGGCTGTTCCAACGGCGTGCTTACGGCAGCGCTGGCGGCGCGGTGCGACACGCTGCTGGGGACAGACATCAGCGCCGATGCGCTGGTCGACGCTGCGGTATCGACCCGGGCATGGCCGCAGGTGCGCCTGGAGCGGGCCAGCCATCCGCAGGAGTGGCCTTCCGGCCGCTTCGACCTGATCGTGGTCAGCGAAGTCGGCTATTACCTGCCGGCACCCGCGCTGCAGCAGATGGCGCGCCAGCTGCGCGACAGCCTCACCGACGACGGCCTGTTGCTGGCCTGCCATTGGCGGCCACCGTTCGACGCGGCGCGCAGCACCACTGACGACGTGCATGGCGCGCTCGCGGAACACCTGGTGGAAGCATTCACCTATCAGGACGCCGATCTGCTGCTGCAGGGGTGGAGTGCACGCGCCACCAGCGTTGCGGCGTGGGAGGGTCTGCGGTGATCGCCGTGATCGTACCGGCCCACAACGAAGGGCCGGTCATCGCACGCTGCCTGGCCTCGGTCCGGCTCGCTGCCGCCCATCCGGGCCTGCGCGGCGAGGCGGTGCTCACGGTGGTGGCGCTGGATGGCTGCAGTGACGACACCGCCTCGATCTGCATCGACCAGGGGGCTGCAACGGTGGTGGTCGACGCCCGCTGCGTCGGTGCGGCGCGTGCGGCAGCGGCCACCGTAGCGCTCGCGCACGGCGCGCGCTGGATCGCCAGCACCGACGCCGATTCGGTTGTTCCTGCCGATTGGCTCTGGCAGCAGACCCGCTGCGGCGCGGATGTGTTCTGCGGCGTGGTGGACGTGGTGGACTGGCTGGACTATCCCGATGCCGTGCGCAGGGCATTTGCATGCCGCGAGCTGGCCAAGGACGGGCACGCTCATATCCACGGTGCCAACCTGGGCATGCGCGCCACCGCGTACAGGGCAGCCGGTGGGTTCGCGCCGCTGTGCACCGGCGAGGACGTCGCGCTCATCCACGCGCTCCGCAACGCCGGTGCGACCATCGCCTGGCTGGCGCAGCCCGTGGTGACCACCAGCGCACGCCGGTCGTCGAAAGCGCCGCAGGGCTTCTGCGGCTTCCTGCGCGCGCTGGAGCGGGAAGTGATGGAGGCGGGTGCAGCGCTGGTGCCAACGCAGGCGCTGCAGCCGTGATCAGGCGGCAGCGGCTGCTGCGTTTCCGCCAGAGTCTGCAAGCCGTGTCAGCTTCGCATCCGTCGCCTTTTCTTCTTCAAGCGTTTCCAGCAGGAGCGGCAGTGCGGCCTTGTAGCCGAGCTGTTTGGCCAAGGCGGCAATGGTCCCGTACGAGGCGATTTCGTAGTGCTCCACCTTCTGCGCGCCGCCAATCAGGGCCGCATCGCGTACCGGGCCTTTCTCGATGCCGTCAATGGCGTCCTTGCCTTCCTCGATCAGGCCTTCCATCGCCGCACACTTGATGCGCTTGAGACGGATACCCAGCCGCTCGACGATCTGATCGATCCGGTCCACCTGATCCAGCGTCTCCTCCAGATGGGTCTCGAACGCGGCGGACAGCTCGGGGTCGGTCACCGCCCTGGCCAGGCGGGGCAGGGCTTTGGTCAGTTGCTTCTCGGCGCTGTAGATATCCGACAGCTCGTGGATGAACAGGTCTTCTGCGGTCTTGATGGTCATGGTCGATGTCGCTTTTTCCGGACGTGAACCCTGACCCTAGGCGCTGCAGTGTTAGTTGGCCTCGCATCTGCGTGAAGGTGCATTACACATCAGGGAAGCACGCCCTGCAGGTAGCTCTCGATGACGTAACTGAAGGGTCGCTGCGCGTGGTCGCGCAGCACGGCGCGCACTTCCAGCACGGTGGCCTGCGCGCCTTCGCCGCAGTCGGGCCAGCAGGTCGCATCGCGCAGGGTCTGGCGCTGGAAGCCGAGCGGCTTCACCACGCGGCCGAACGGTTCGTCGCTGCCGTCCAGGGTGGCATTCATGGCGGGGGTGAGCAGGTCCGGCACATACCAGTTGTCGGCCTCTGACAGCACGCGGCTGCCGCAGACCAGTTGCACGCGGCGGTAGCGCAGCGGCGTATCGGCACCGACCTGCAGCGCGTCGCGCACTTCCGGCGGTGCATCGCGCTGGACACCTTGCACGCGCACTGCCCGCACCTTCGCCGTGTCGGCGAGGCCCTGTTCGGCGCACCAGGTTTCCAGCGTGCTGGTCGCGCTGTGCCCAGCCAGCAACCGCGCGTGCAGCGCCTGTACCAACGCGGTGCGCGAGGCCGAGGACTGTGCAGCGGCGGGCGAGGCCGGCGGCTCGCCTGTCGCGAAGGCGGCCACGGGCGCTGCGGCGAGCAGCGAGGCGGCTTGCCAGCGGAGACGGACAGTGCGGTCGAACGGGCCCATCGTGATCCACCGTGAAAGGAGGCGTCAGTTTACCCGGTCCGGTACCGTGACCAGGCGACATGTGCGTGGATCTGTCGTATGGGCCGTCAAACTGGGCGTCTGCGGCCGGACACATGCTCGTTGCCGGGCACATGCCATCGCCACGGGAACGCCGTGGCGCGGCGGATGCCAATGCGCGGGCCGATACCAGGGTGCGCGGGCGGCGGCATGCCATCGCTGACGATCCGGACGGGCCCGGCGCTGTCGGTGAGGTCGGTGCCGTCCAATGCGCCGGTGATGCCCAGCGCCTGCGACAGGCGACCCGGCCCACTGGCCAGATCACGATCGCGCCGGGCGGCGGCGCGGGCCTGCCGCATCTGATCCACACCGGCCAGCGGCGCCAGTGCGCGCAGCAGTACACCCCAGCCCTGGCCGATGTCGCCACACACCGCATTGGCGCCCCAGTGCATGCCGTAGGTGAAGTAGACGTACAGATGGCCGGCTTCACCGAACATCGTGCGCGTCCGCGGGGTCATGCCGCGGAACGAATGCGCGGCCGGATCCTGGTCGCCGGCGTAGGCCTCCACTTCCACGATGTGCCCGGCACGGCCGTCGTCGCGCAGCAGAATGGTGTTGAGCAGGTCCGGCGCCACCTCGGTGGGGTGACGCTGGTAGAACGCGCGCGCCAGGGGCGTCCACTCCGACATGCGGCACCCTTGCACTGCTGTCCGATCCGGCATCGGTGGTCTCCTTGGTCGGCAGGGTCGCAGCATGCGCGTCGGTGCGTCGTGGTCGGATCAAACCGCTGGCCGTCACGCTGCGCTCGCACGGTGTTCGCAGCTCATGATCCGCCGCCGCGTCAAGCTGGTTGCGGTCCAGAACGTGGGTAAGCCGCCGATGATGAAACCGATGCAGGACCAGAACAACGCCATCGCGCTCGACGGGCGTTGCTTTGCTTACGTGTTCCCGTGCGCATGGGAGGACTACGGCAAGATCGGGTTCTCGCGCGATCCGCTTGCGCGCATCGGCGCGCTCCATCGCCGCTGGTTCGAGTTCTTCGATCTCGACGCCGGCGTGCTGATTGAAACCGAAACGCAGCGCGATGCGCGCGATATCGAACTGGCGCTGCGCCGCCCGTTGAAGGCGCATCGGGCGCCCGCACCACTCACCGTGCAGGACAAGGCCGGCGGCAAGACCGAGTGGGTACGGGGCGCCAATGACCTTCTGCAGCCCGCCGTGCAGTCACTGGCCGACGGCGGGCACCGGATCCATCCACTGCGCGCCTGGCTCGCCGCCGCGATGCTGGCACGGGCGGACCAGTTGTACGACTGGTCGGCGATGCTGCTGCCGGAGGCGCCGGTCGCCTGCGATGCCTTGTCCGTGCGGGCGCAGGTGCTGCTGCGCGACGCGTTGGATGGCCACGCGGCGTTGGGCATCGATCTGGAAAGCCGGCTGCCGCCGCATGTGTGGTGCTGGTACCGGCGGGCGTAACGCGGGACGGATGCCTTGTTGAGGGGATGAGGGGCACTTATAGTCCCGCCTACACAAGGGGGGAACATGGCAGAGAAACCAACCGCACCGACGTATGACCTGACCACCGCTGCGGGTATCGCAGCAGCCGGCATGGCGTTGAGCGTATTGACTCCCCTGGGGCTGCCGCTGGCCGCGGTAGCCACGCTGGCACGGCACTTCTTCAAGCCGAGCGTGGAGGAGCAGTCGCAATCTGCAGCGGATCTGATCAAGGCGGGCGCTGAGAACAACGTGGATGAAATGGAGATCACGCTCAGCGAAGAGGCCGGGCTCCATATCAAGTCGGCGCATCCGGATGTGCCCATCAAACTGACGATGGGGAAATCCGGGACGGTGACGATGAAGGTCAAGTACCGGTCGCCCCCGACGACGGCCTGATCCAACGACGGCCTGATCCGTTGGCGGGCGCTCCCGGTCCCCATCCCGGGTACGCCGGATGCCGGGCGTGAATCCGGCCGGTAGAACGCCGGCTACACTGCCGGTTCCGTGACGATCCCGGTGGTGGTGCCATGCAGTCGGTTGTCCCCGGAGACGCTGCCCATGCGCTTGCCCGCCAGGCGTGCCGCGATATCGAGCAGGCACTCCTGCTCGGCGCGGACGCCCACGCAGCGGTGCACGCCGCGCGCAAGGCGATCCGGCGTCTGCGGGCCTTGCTGGCGCTGCTGGACGGTACCGACCTGGCGTTGGACGATGCCGATGCGGTACTGCGCCGCCTGGGGGATGGCCTGTCCGGCCTGCGCGATGCGCACGTGGCTGTGGAGTCGGCGGCGCTGCTGGCCGCCACTGCGCCCACCGCGCCGTGGCCGTACGTGATCGGACAACTGCAGGCGCGGCGCGATGCGTGGCTGCGGCGCGCCCTGGCCGGCGATCCGGCGTTTGGTCGGCGACGCAATCGGCTCCAGCGCGTCGGAACGCTGCTGGACAGCCAACCTTGGGCAACGATCAGACGCGCGCAGGTACGGGCTGGCCTTGACCGAAGCGTTGCACGCGCGCGCAAGGCCGAGCGTCGTGCGCACCGCAACCCGTCGCCGGAACGTCTGCACCGCTGGCGTCGAAAGGTGCGGCGGCTGCGGATGCAGCTGGAGGCAGCGCCGCAGCTGGACCCGCGCCTGGCCAAGGCGCACGCGGCGCGCGGCGAGGGTGGGGACGCCAAGGCCCTGCATCGGCTCAGCAATCACCTCGGCTGGCAGCAGGACCTGCGCATGCTGCGCAACCTGGTACGGGTGATGCCGGGGGTGGTCGACCGCCGGCAGCTGCTGGCCCAGATCGACCTGGCGCGCACTGCGCCGGTCGACTGATCGTTGCGCCCGCTCAGCGCTCGCAGGCGACCGCGGCCCCGCGCGACTGGCGCTCGACCAGCATCGCCACGCCCCACAGCAGCAGACCGCCCACCGCCGTGGCGGCACCGACGTAGCCGGTGGTGGCGGGGCTGAAGCCGGCGCCGATGGCCATGCCGCCGAACCACGGGCCGAGCGCGTTGGCGGTGTTGAAGGCGGCGTGGTTGGACGCGGCCGCCAGCGTCTGTGCCTCACCGGCCACGTCCATCAGGCGGGTCTGCAGCACGGCCGCCAGCGCGCCCATCGTGCCGACCGCGACGATCATCGGGAAGATGCTCCACACCGAATGCGCCGCCAGCGGGTAGAGCAGCAGCACGATCACCGACCACACCAGCACCACGGCGGCCGCACGGAAGTGGAAGCGGTCCACCAGCCAGCCGCCGGCGACGTTGCCGATGATTGCGCCGATGCCGAAGATGCCCACCGCGACCGGCATCCAGGATTCGGCCAGGCCGGTGACCTGCACCAGCGTCGGCGCCAGATAGGTGAAGACGCAGAACATGCCGGCAAAGCCGATCGAACCGATCGCCAGTGCCAGCCACACCTGCGGGCGGTTGAAGGCGCGCAGTTCGCGCATCGGCGAGGTGCGCTGTTCGTCCGGGTCGGGCAGCAGGAAGCGGGCGATCATCGCCACCGTGGCGATGGCCAGCACGCTGACCAGCGCGAAGGCGGTGCGCCAGCTGAACATCTGCCCCAGCCACGTGGTGAGCGGGTTGCCCACCAGGATCGCGACCGACAGACCCAGCAGCACCTTGGACATCGCCGAACCGCGCTGGGCCGGCGGGCTGATCGCGGCTGCGACCAGCATCGCCACGCCGAAGTAGGCGCCGTGCGGCAGGCCGGCGACAAAGCGTGCGAGCAGCATGGTGCTGTAGTTGGGTGCCAGCGCGCTGGCCAGGTTGCCCACGGCATAGAAGCCCATCAGCGCCAGCAGCAGGGAGCGTCGCGCAAACCCGGCACCGGCGAAGGCCAGCACCGGCGCGCCCACCACCACGCCGATGGCGTACGCACTGATCAGGTGGCCGACCTGGGTTTCGCTGATCGACAGGCCGCGGCTGATCTCCAGCATCAGCCCCATGCTGGCGAACTCGCTGGTACCGATCGCAAAGCCGCCCAGCGACAGCGCCAGCAGGATGAACGTGCGCTCGCGCGGTGTCAGGCGCGCAGCGAGGGAAAGGGCGGGGGAGCTCATGGGCGGCAGAGGATCGCGGTACGGTCCGCAATTGTACTGGTGCGCCGCAGCATTGAACCCTGCCGCGGGCGACGGCGGCGCCCGGTTCAGCACCGGGCCATATCGCCCACCAGCCGCGAAAACAACGATGCAGGCCGAAATCACGGCATTCGTCGGTCAACGTGGCGGCAAGTGCCGGCTGTCCTGCGCCGGCACGGGACGCAGTTTTCCGCCTGCAGGACGGGCGTCAGGGATAGCGGTGCGGATGGAAGGGTTTCGGTTCCGGGGGCGTGGGCAGGGTGCCGGGCACCACACGGGCAAGCAGTTCGTTGGTGCGCCGCTGCTCGGCAAGCATCTGGCGGAGCAGGTCCTTGATGCCGAATACCGCGAACGGCAGCAGGATCCAGACGATGCCCATCACGCCCAGGAACAGCATCACAAACACATTCCCATTGCCCATCGCGATCTCCTTGATTGTGCGACGTTCTGCCACGAACCCACCATTATTGCCAATCGCGTGCGGCACCGGGACGACAGGCGCAGGGACCGGCACCGCACCCCGCGACGCGGGCATCTCCGGCATTCGTGCGACAATGGCGGACGGGCGCGCAGACGCGTCCACAGGGGTGGTGATGAATACCGGCACGCGTTTTCCCACAGTGATCGGTTTCGATCTGCCCGGCCAGCAGGACGCGCCAGGCGCGACGCGGGTGATCATCACCGCGATCCTCGACGGCATACCGCCCGACGACTGGATGCTCGCCTTTCACCGTGAGGCCGGCCCCAGCCTGCGCGAGACCTTCGCCGTGGAGCAGATTCGCCTGGTGGGCGAGGGGCTGCACTTCGTTGGCACCATCACCGATGCGCGCGGTCTGTCGGCGGCGGTCCGCGAGCTGGTGGAGCGGGTGACGGCCCGGGTGCTGGATCGCCGCCTCGCCGTGCTCGACAACCTCGTCGACGAGTCCAACTGGGGGCCGAGCGCAGCGGGTGAGGGCACCCCGCCCAGCGACCCGCGCATGTTCGACGTGGCCCAGTTGCAGGCGATGCCGGCGGTGCCGGGCATGCTGGCGCTGGCCAGCGACCTCACCGCGATGCGCTTCGTTGCCGTGGCGCGGGTGACCAGCGACCGCTGGACCACCTGCGCGGTGCACGACCTGCTGGGTTTCGGCCTCGCACCGGGGCAGGACCTCGTGCTTGAAACCACGATCTGCCATGAGATCCGGCAGCACCAGATGACGGTGCAGTTCAACCAGGCCAGCGTGCACCCGGTGTTCTCGCAGCACCACACGCCGGCGATGTATGGCTTCGAGAGTTACATCTCGGTACCGATGCGGCGCCGTGACGGCAGCTTCTTCGGCACGCTGTGCGCGCTGGATCCGTTGCCGTCGCGCCTGGATTCGGCGGGGGTTGCCTGTTTCGAACTGATGGGTGCGGCCATTGGCGCGCATCTGGCTCTGGACGAAGACGCCGCCAGCACCGCCGCCCCGTCGACCGGCGAGGTGATGGCCACGCTGGCCACGCAGTTGCAGGCGCTGGAACCGGCTGCCAGCCCGGCCCTGCACGGCGCCCTGGCGCGGCTGCGCGCGCTGGTGCCGGCGGTGGCAGCGCCTGCCGCGCGCTGAGCGGCACGCGGGCGCGGACCCTGCCCGGGATCAGTCCGCGACGTGCGTGAACCGCGCGCGGCGCTGGCCATCCACCTCGACCTCGGCGACGAACATCGCATACGGCCGGACCCAGACGCCGATGTCGGCATCGAGGGGGCGGTACAGCACCATCGCGTCGAGGGTTTCGCTGTGCCGGACGATGCCGAGCACCTCGTAGTTGCCGCCCTTGAAGTGGCGGTAGTGGCCCAGCGGCAGCGTGGGCAGAGCAGGCAGATCGGACATGGGCGGATGGTGTGGTGAGCGGTGCCCATTATGGCGTGGCGGGCCACCACCGCGGCCGGCCGTGAGGGGTATCCGGGATGGCTGCGGTAAACTGCGCCTCCAGCCGCCAGCGTCTTCTGCCCGCGGCCGCCCGCAGGAGCCTGCATGACCCCGACCACCCGCAAACCGCCGTCCCCGCTGATCGATGCCCACATGCATGTGGAAGGGTTCGTGCAGGTGCGCGAGGCGCGCCGGTCGGAGTTGGTGGAAGACTACGTGGAGCTGATTGCCGACCTCATCGCCGATGGCCGCGAAGCGCGTCAGGTGGACATCGCCACGCGACTGGGTGTGGCCCAGCCGACGGTGGCCAAGGCGCTCAAGCGGCTGGTCAAGGAAGGCTGGGCGATACAGCGCCCCTACCGGGGGGTGTTCCTGACCCCGGCAGGCGAACAGCTGGCGGTGGAAATGCGTGCCCGCCACCAGACGGTGGAGCGGTTCCTGCTGGCGCTCGGGGTGGATGCCGATTCGGCCCGGCGCGATGCCGAGGGCATCGAGCATCACGTCAGCGAGGCCACCCTGGCCGCGTTCGACGCGTTCCTGCGCAAGGCCGAACGCCGTGGTTGAGCGTCTGCCGCCGCCACCGCCGCTGGGCGTGCCGGTACACGACCGCGACGAGCACTGGATGCAACACGCGCTGGCGTTGGCCAGCCGGGCCGAGCGCGAGTTCGACGAGATTCCCGTGGGGGCGGTGCTGGTCGGCGCCGATGGCGAGGTACTGGGCGAAGGCTGGAACCTCAACATCGCCGACCACGATCCCAGCGCGCATGCCGAGATCGTGGCGATGCGCCATGCGGGCCGGGCGATCGCCAACCATCGCCTGCTCGGCAGCACGCTGTACGTCACCCTGGAGCCCTGCGCGATGTGCGCGATGGCGATCGTGCATGCGCGCGTGGCGCGGCTGGTGTACGGCGCCAGTGATCCGAAGACCGGTGCCTGTGGCAGTGTGTTCGACCTCATCGGCGACGCGCGGCACAACCACCGCGTGGAGGTTCATGGCGGCGTGCTGGCCAAGGAGGCGAGCACGCGCCTGACCAACTACTTCCGCGCCAAGCGGGGCAAGCCGCCGCTGCTGCTGGAGTGACCCCGGACCGCCTCGGCGACGGAGCGTCGACGCGATGGCGGTATCATGGCGCCCTTTCCATCCCCGGTCGGCGCTGCCGCGACGACCCCAGCACAAGGCGTAGACATGGCGGACAACGGCGCAGAAGGCGAACGACTGATCTGGATCGATCTGGAAATGACCGGTCTGGATACCGACAACGATGCGATCATCGAGATCGCCACGGTCGTGACCGACGCGCAGTTGAACGTGCTGGCCGAAGGGCCCGAGTTTGCCATCCACCATCCGGTGGAGCGGCTGGAAGCGATGGACGAGTGGAACCGCAACCAGCACCGTCGTTCCGGCTTGTGGCAGCGGGTGGTCGACAGCACCGTCACGCTAGGCCAGGCCGAAGCGCAGACCGTGAACTTCCTGTCGCAGTGGATCAAGGCCGGCGCATCGCCGATGTGCGGCAACTCGATCTGCCAGGACCGCCGCTTCCTGCACCGTGAGATGCCGCGCCTGGAGAAGTACTTCCACTACCGCAACCTGGACGTGTCCACGGTGAAGGAGCTGGCCCGGCGCTGGGCCCCGGCAATCGCCGCCGGTGTCGGCAAGACCTCAAGCCACACCGCGCTGAGCGACGTGCACGACTCGATCGCCGAACTGCGCCACTACCGCCAGTTCATGGGCGCGTTGTCGGGGCTGCCGAGCTGAACCACCGCGTGCAGGGTGGGTGAGCGGCCGCTGCGCCCGGGTTGAACGTTGCGTTCAACCCGCCGGCGCTATGATCGGCGCCATGAACGACCTCGTCCGCAGCACGCCACCCCCGCTGGAAACGCAGATCCTGCCCACGTCGCAGGACTGGGCCGACCTGCAGCGCGCCGTCGCGCTGCTGGAATCGCCGACGCTGACCGCCAAGATGGCCAACCTGATCGGCTCGCCGCTGGAGTTCGCGGTGAAGAAGCTGCCGCAGTCGGTGTCCCGGCGCATCCACGGTGCGGTTGAAGCGGCCCTGTTCAAGTCCGCGCAGGCCGCCCTGTGGACGATGGACAACACACCGGGCAAGGCCGCATCAACGCGCTGGCACAAGCTGGCGGCGGCGACCTCCGGTGCGGTCGGCGGGGCCTTCGGCTTCACCACGCTGTTCATTGAACTGCCGGTGTCGACCACGATCATGATGCGCTCGGTGGCCGATGTGGCGCGCAGCGAAGGCTTCGACCTGCGCGACATGGCGACGCGGCATGCGTGCCTGGAGGTGTTCGCGCTGGGGGGAAACTCCGGCAAGGACGATGCCAGTGAGACCGGTTACTACATCACCCGCGGCTTCACCGCGGAAGTGATGCGCCACCTGTCGGCCGAGCTGGCCGGCCGCGCCGTTGGCGGCAGCCCGGTGATGATCGGGTTGACCCCGAAGGAAGCCGGCAAGTGGCTGGCCAAGATCGTGGAAAAGGTTGCCGCGCGCTTCGGTGTGGTGGTGACCGAGAAGTTCGCCGCGCAGGCCGTGCCGATCGTCGGGGCCGTGGCCGGCGCCACGCTCAACACCATGTTCACCGACTACTACCAGGACATGGCGCGCGGCCATTTCATCGTGCGCCGGCTGGAGCGCACCTACGGCTACGACACCGTCCGCGCCGCCTACGCGCTGCTCGCCGGCCAGGCCGACGACCGGTAACCGGTCGTTCGCCGAAAAGCAGGCCGCACCGCCGTCGCCGCGCGAGTGCGCGGCAGCCGACCATACGTAGGATCGTAGCCCCGTCACCGGTAGAGCTGACCGTTGGTCAGCTGCTCTCCGTTCCAGCACCCAAGACACCGGCAGGACCGCACCGCCTTCGCCGCGCATGCGCGCGGCAGCCGACCAACGGTCGGCTCTACCGGTGCGCGTGGAGAAAGACGGATCGTCACCGGTAGAGCTGACCGTTGGTCAGCTGCTCTCCGTTCCAGCATCCAATACACCGGCAGGACCGCATCGCCGTCGCCACGCGTGCGCGCGGCAGCCGGCCATACGTGGGATCGCAGTCCCTCACCGGTAGAGCTGACCGTTGGTCAGCTGCTCTCCGTTCCGGCACCCACATCACCGGCAGGACGGCAACGCCGTCGCCGCGCGTGTGCGCGGCAGCCGGCCATACGTAGGATCGTAGCCTCGTCACCGGTAGAGCTGACCGTTGGTCAGCTGCTCTCCGTTCCGGCACCCACATCGCCGGCAGGACGGCAACGCCTTCGCCGCGCTGCGCGCGGCAGCCGACCAACGGTCGGCTCTACCGGTGCGCGTGGAGAAAGACGGATCGTCACCGGTAGAGCTGACCGTTGGTCAGCTGCCCTCCGTTCCGGCACCAACATCATCGGCAGGGCCGCATCGCCGTCGCCGCGCGTGTGCGCGGCAGCCGGCCATACGTAGGATCGTGGCCCCGTCACCGGTAGAGCTGACCGTTGGTCAGCTGCTCTCCGCTCCGGCACCCACACTACCGGCAGGACCACATCCCCTTACGTAGGGATGTGCACATGCTCGGCGAGAAAATCGAGGAAGGCGCGCACCCGCAGCGGCAGGTGACCGCCCTGGCCCACGTACACCGCGTGGATGTCCTCGATGTCGCCGGGGTTCCACGCTTCCAGCACCGGCACCAGGCGGCCGGCATCGATGTCCGCCTGGGCCTGGAAGGCGGCCAGCCGGGTCATGCCCAGGCCGGCCACGGCCAATCGGTGCAGCGCCTCGCCATCGCTGGCCTGCGTGTTGCCCTGGGGCACCACCAGGCGCTCCTCGTCGCCAAGGCGCATCGGCCAGCCCGGGCGCGCCCGCACATGCTGGGTGGTGAGCAGGTTGTGGCGTTCCAGCTGGTCCGGATGGGTGGGATGCCCGCGTTCGGCCAGGTACGCCGGTGAAGCGACCACCACCAGCCGGGTGCGGCCCAGCTGCCGGGCCACCAGGCGGGAGTCTTTCAGCGGGCCGGCACGGACAGCCACGTCGGTGCGCTGTTCCAGCAAGTCGATGACTTCATCGTTCAAGCTGATTTCCAGGCTCACCTGCGGGTGACGGGCCAGAAACGCCGGTACCAGGGGCAGCAGGAAGTGGTGGCCGAACGGCACATTGGCACTGACCCGGACCCGTCCGCGCGGGGTGTCGTGGACGCTGGCGCAGCGTTCGGCTTCATCCAGGTCGGCCAGGATGCGCACGCCGCGCTCGTAGAACGCACAGCCTTCTGCGGTCAGCTGCAATTGCCGGGTGGAGCGGTTGACCAAGCGTGTGCCCAGCCGCTGCTCCAGCCGGGCGACCAGCTTGCTGACCGCGGACGGCGTCATGCCGAAGGCCCGCGCAGCAGCGGAGAAGCCGCCCAGTTCGATGACGCGGACGAACACGTCCAGTTCGCCGGATCTGTTGACGTCCAGCCGGGCCATGCTTTGCTCCTTATTGAGTTGGAGTCACAAATGTTGTTCCGGCGGGCAGTCTAGTACACGAACCATCGGGAATTCATCATGGGCTCCCCCCGCCACCTGGCACTGCCGATGTCCTCCCCATACCCGTTCTCCGCCGCCGCGCTGCTCGCGTCCGCACTGCTGCTCGCGTCCACCGGGAACGCCGCCGCAGGGGATGCGGGGTGGGTCGCCAGCTGGACAGCCAGCCCGCAGCCGGTCTGGGGCCCGGCGTTCCTGTTCCCCAGCAACGTGCCGGCCCAGCTGCAGGACCAGACCGTCCGCCAGGTGGCCCGGGTGAGCCTGGGCGGCGCGCGCCTGCGCGTCGTGCTGTCCAACGCCTATGGCGATCGGCCCCTGCACATCGGGCGGGCGACGGTGGCGGTGTCCGATGCGGACGGTGCGGTCGTGCCGGGCAGCGTGCGCGAGCTTCGTTTCGATGGGCACCCCGAGGCGCGGATCGCGGCCGGCGCGCCGTTGCGCAGCGATGCGGTGGCGTTGCCGGTGCCGGCGCTGGGCCGGGTGACGGTCAGCCTGTACCTGCCTGCGCCCAGCCCGATCACCACCTTCCATTGGGATGGGCGCCAGACCGGCTGGATCGTGGCCGGCGACCAGACCCATGCCGCCGTGCTGGATCGCAGTGGGGGCGGCAGCCTCAGCACCACCGCGCGGCCGTGGCTGGCCGGGATCGAGGTGGACACGGCGGACGCCGCGCCGGCGGTCGCGGTGATCGGTGATTCGATCACCGACGGCGCCACCGCCAGCCTGGACCGCGACACGCGCTGGCCGGATCTGCTGGCCGAGCGGCTGGCCCCACGTGGGGTGGCGGTGATCAATGCCGGCATTTCCGGCGGCCGCCTGCTCAGCGACGGCATGGGCAGCAGCGCGCTGTCGCGACTGCCGCGCGACGTCCTCGGCCAGCCCGGCGTGCGTACCGTGATCGTGCTGATCGGCATCAACGATATCGCCTGGCCCGGCACCGCATTCGAGCCGACCCGGCCGCGCCCCACGCTGGATGCGCTGCGTGACGGCTATCGGCAGCTCGTGGCGCAGGCGCACCATCAGGGCGTGCGCGTGATCGGCATGACCGTCGCGCCGTTCGCCGGCGCGCTGCCTGGCACGCCGCTGGACAATTACTACCAGCCTGACAAGGACGCGCTGCGCCTGCAGCTCAACGACTGGATCCGGCTTGGCGGTGCGTTCGATGCGGTGATCGATGCCGACGCTGTGCTGCGTGATCCCGCTGACCCGAGCCGCCTGCTGGCGCGTTACGACTCCGGCGACCACCTGCATCCCGGTGACGACGGCAACCGCGCGCTGGCCGACGCTGTCGACCTCGACCTGCTGCTGCGCGCTGCCGAGCCGGTGCTTTCCTCTTCCCCCCATAAGGATTGATCATGTTGTTCACCCCCTACCGCCTGGGCGCGCTGACGCTGCCCAACCGGATCGTGATGCCGCCGATGACGCGCTCTCGCGCCGGCGACGGCAATGTCGCCACCGCGCTGATGGCGCAGTACTACGCCCAGCGCGCTTCGGCTGGCCTGATCGTCAGCGAGGGCACCCAGATCAGCCCGCAGGGCCAGGGTTATGCCTGGACCCCGGGCATCCACGATGAAGCACAGGTCGCCGGCTGGCGCAGCGTGACCGATGCGGTGCATGCCGCCGGCGGGCGCATCTTCGCCCAGCTCTGGCATGTGGGCCGCGTGTCGCACGTGGCGCTGCAGCCGGGTGGCGCGGCACCGGTGTCGTCCTCGGCGCTGCTGGCCGACGGCGTCAAGGTATTCGTCGATCCGCAGGGCAGGGGGCCGCAGGGCGGCGTCGGCGAGATGGTGCAGCACTCGCTCCCGCGCGCGCTGGCACTGGAGGAGATTCCGGGCATCGTCCGCGACTACGCCGCTGCGGCCCGGCATGCCATCGACGCCGGTTTCGATGGCATCGAACTGCATGGCGCGAACGGATATCTGATCAACCAGTTCATCGATTCGCAGGCAAACGCGCGCACCGATGCCTACGGTGGCGCCCTGCAGAACCGCCTGCGTTTCCTGCGCGAGGTAGTCGAGGCGGTGGTGGCGGCCATCGGCGCGGACCGGGTGGGCGTGCGCCTGGCGCCGCTGACCACGCTGCAGGGCGCCGTAGACGACACCCCGCAGGCGACCTATCTGGCCGCTGCGCATCTGCTCGATGGCCTCGGCGTGGCCTACCTGCATATCGCAGAAGCGGACTGGGACGATGCGCCGGTGATGCCGGTGGCGTTCAAGGAAGCGCTGCGCATGGTCTACCGCGGCACCTTGATCTATGCCGGCAAGTACACCGTCGAGCGCGCCGAGGAGGCCCTGTCCAAGGGCTGGGCGGACCTGATTGGATTCGGCCGTCCGTTCATCGCCAATCCCGACCTGCCGCTGCGGTTGCAGCAGGGGCTGCCATTGAACGCCCCGGACAAGGCCACGTTCTTCGGCGGCGCGGCAGAGGGGTTCACCGATTACCCCGTGGCCAAAGCAGCCGTGGTCGCCTGATTGCGCGGCAGCCGACCAACGGTCGGCTCTACGTGGACCCTCACCGGTAGAGCTGACCGTTGGTCAGCTGCTCTCCGTTCCGCCACCCGTTGTACCAGAAGGACCGCATCGCCTTCGCCGCGCGTGCGCGCGGCAGCCGACCAACGGTCGGCTCTACCGGTGCGGGGTGGCGGAATGTGGGCGTCCCGCCGGTCCGATGCGGGCTGGAGGAATGCAGGCACACCGCCGGTCCGATGCGGGGTGGGGGAATGCGGGAACTCCGCCGGTAGAGCTGACCGTTGGTCAGCTGCTCTCCGTTCCGCCACCCGTCATGCCGGCGGGACCGCATTGCCTTCGCCGCGCGTGCGCGCGGCAGCCGACCAACGGCGCGGGTTGAAGAATGCGGGCACCCCGCCGGTCCGGTGCGGGGTGGAAGAATGCGGGCCCCGCCGGTAGAGCTGACCGTTGGTCAGCTGCTCTCCGTTCCGCCACCCGTAGCCCGGGCAGGACCGCATCGCCTTCGCCGCGCGTGCGCGCGGCAGCCGACCAACGGTCGGCTCTACCGGTGCGGGTGGAAGCGCGGCAGCCGACCAACGGTGCGGATGGAAGGGTGCATGCACCCCGCCGGTCCGGTGCGGGTGGAAGCGCGGCAGCCGACCAACGGTGCGGATGGAAGGGTGCATGCACCCCGCCGGTCCGGTGCGGGTGGAAGCGCAGCAGCCGACCAACGGTGCGGATGGAAGGGTGCATGCACCCCGCCGGTCCGGTGCGGGTGGAAGCGCGGCAGCCGACCAACGGTGCGGATGGAAGGGTGCATGCACCCCGCCGGTCCGGTGCGGGGTGGAGGAATGCGGGCCCCCGCCGGTAGAGCTGACCGTTGGTCAGCTGCTCTCCGTTCCGCCCCCGGATGCCCTGGTGCTGCACGGAAGGTCCTCCATCGGCCACCGGCACCATGCGAACGGGTACTCGCCCAGTGCCCGGCTCATGCCGGCACGGATCGGATTGGCGAGGATGTAGGTGGCGTGGCGACGCAGGTCGTCGTCCCTGCGCAGTGCGTGGTCGAAATAGCCTGATTGCCAGATGCGCCCGCTGCGCTTGAGCTGCCGGTTGATGAGCAGGCTGCTGCGGGATTTGACGCGCTGCATGCAGTTGTCGAGCGTTCCCCGGCGGAGCTGCATCAGCCAGTGCATGTGGTCGGGCATGATGACCCAGGCGAGGTTGCGCACCCGCTGCTCCTGCTCCATCGCCTGCAACACCTGCTCGACCAGCGCGGCCAGATCCGCTTGCACGAACAATCTCGCCCGCGCGTCGGTGATGCTGGTCAACGCATAGATGCTGCCGACGCTGGACCAGCGGCCGACATGGAGGCGGGGGCTTGGCATGGCTGCACTGTGGCCGCCGCTGCAGGGTAGGGCTATCGGGCGAAGGTTGCATGGCGGGTCGGAGAACTGCCAATCACGTCCAGCAACGCCCGCCCCCGGCCCATAAAACAAAACCCCGCTTGCGCGGGGTTCTGTCGTCTACCGGAACGGCGGGATCAGCCGTTGGCCTTCAGCTTGGCCAGGCGCAGCCAGGTGTCGACCACGGTATCCGGATTCAGCGACACCGATTCAATGCCTTCCTGCATCAGCCATTCGGCCAGATCCGGATGATCCGACGGGCCCTGGCCACAGATGCCGACGTACTTGCCCTTGGCGCGTGCCGATTTGATCGCCATCGACAGCAGCTTCTTCACCGCCGGGTTCCGTTCGTCGAACAGGTGCGCGACGATCGACGAGTCACGGTCCAGGCCCAGGGTGAGCTGGGTCAGGTCGTTGGAGCCGATCGAGAAGCCGTCGAAGATCTCCAGGAATTCATCGGCGAGCAGTGCGTTGGACGGCACTTCGCACATCATGATGATCTTCAGGCCGTTCTCGCCCTGCTTGAGGCCGTTCTGTTCCAGCACCTGGACGACCTTGCGGCCTTCTTCCAGGGTGCGTACGAACGGAATCATGACCCACAGGTTGTCCAGGCCCATCTCGTTGCGCACGCGCAGCACGGCCTTGCATTCCAGCGCGAAGGCGGCCGAGAAGCTCGGGTCGACATAGCGGCTGGCGCCGCGGAAGCCGATCATCGGGTTCTCTTCGTGCGGCTCGTAGTTGCTGCCGCCGATCAGGTTGGCGTACTCGTTGGACTTGAAGTCCGACAGGCGCACGATCACCGGATTCGGTGCCACCGATGCGGTCAGGGTGGCGATGCCTTCGGCCAGACGGTTCACGTAGAAGCTGACCGGATCGGCGTAACCGGCGATCTTCTCGTCGATCTTCTTCTTCGTGGCTGCATCCTGGCGGTCGTACTCCAGCAGCGCGTTGGGATGAATGCCGATGTGGCTGGCAATGATCATCTCCAGACGGGCCAGGCCGATGCCGGCGTTCGGCAGCTGGCCGAAGTCGAAGGCACGTTCCGGGTTGGCCACGTTCATCATGATCTTCAGCGGCGCCGGCGGCATGTTGCCCAGGTCCGTGGTGGTACGTTCGAACGCGAGGATGCCGTCGTAGATGAAGCCGGTGTCGCCTTCGGCGCAGCTGACGGTGACTTCCTGGCCGTCCTGGATCAGCTGGGTGGCGTTGCCCGAGCCGACCACGGCCGGCACGCCCAGCTCACGCGCGATGATCGCGGCATGGCAGGTGCGGCCACCGCGGTTGGTGACGATGGCCGAGGCGCGCTTCATCACCGGTTCCCAATCGGGGTCGGTCATGTCGGCGATCAGCACGTCGCCGGGCTGCACGCGGGCCATGTCTTCCAGCGACTTGACCACGCGCGCGGTGCCGGCGCCGATCTTGGCGCCCACGGCGCGGCCTTCGGCCAGCACCTTGCCGTCCTTCTGGTTCAGCGCGAAACGTTCGATCTGGGTGGCATGGCCACGCGACTTCACCGTTTCAGGGCGTGCCTGCACGATGAATAGCTTGCCGCTGACGCCGTCCTTGGCCCACTCGATATCCATCGGGCGGCCGTAGTGCTTTTCGATGATCAGCGCCTGCCTGGACAGTTCCTGCACGTCCTCGTCGCTGATCGAGAAGGTGTTGCGGATATCGACCGGGGTGTCTTCGATGCGCACGCGCTCACCGGGGACATCCGAATACACCATGCGGATCGCCTTGCTGCCCAGCGAGCGGCGCAGGATCGCCGGCTTGCCGGCATTGAGCGTGGGCTTGTAGACGTAGAACTCGTCGGGATTGACCGCGCCCTGTACGACCATTTCGCCCAGACCGAAGCTGGAGGTGACAAACACCACGTCGCGGAAACCGGATTCGGTGTCCAGGGTGAACAGCACGCCCGACGAGCCCACGCCCGAGCGCACCATCAGCTGCACGCCGGAGGACAGGAACACGTCTTCGTGCTTGAAACCGTGGTGGACGCGGTAGGCGATGGCGCGATCGTTGTACAGCGAGGCGAACACTTCCTTGACCTTGTGCACGACGTCGTCGGCACCGGTCACGTTGAGGAAGGTTTCCTGCTGGCCGGCGAAGGAGGCATCGGGCAGGTCTTCGGCGGTGGCCGAGGAGCGCACGGCCACGGCCACGTCGCCGCCGCCGTTCTCATCGCACAGCTGCTTGTAGGCGCTGCGGATGTCCTGGTCCAGCTGCGGCTGCAGCGGCGCGTCGATCACCCAGCCACGGATTTCCTTGCCGGCCACGGTCAGGGCGGCGACATCTTCCACGTCCAGCGTGGCCAGCTTGTCGAAAATGCGCTTGGACAGATCGTTGTGCGCGATGAAGTCCTTGAAGGCTTCAGCGGTGGTTGCGTAACCGCCGGGGACAGAAACCCCCAGACCGGCAAGATTGCCGATCATTTCGCCCAGCGACGAATTCTTGCCGCCTACGCGGGCCAGATCGGCCAGGCGCAGTTCGTGCAACCACAGGATATTCTCGTTCAAGCGCGATGCTCCGTTTGGCCATCGCCCGAGGCGGGCTGGAATGGCCACGTCCGTAGGAAGAAGCCGATATGATGCCGGGCAGACCGCCGTCGGCACAAGCTTGTATCGACGGCCTTTTTAGGCTTCAGAGGGGGTAAAAGGCGCATGTCGACGATCCGTCCGGTGTTCTACGTGTCCGATGGAACCGGTATCACCGCTGAAACCATTGGGCATAGCCTCCTGACCCAGTTCTCCGGGTTCAGCTTCATTACCGACCGCATGTCATTCGTCGATGACCCCGAAAAGGCCCGGGAGGCGTGTGAACGGATCCGCGCGGCGGGCGAGCGCTACCAGGTCCGGCCGATCGTGGTCAGCTCCTGCGTGGACAGCGGGCTGAGCGTGATCCTGGCCGAAAGCGGCGGGTTGATGCTGGACGTGTTCGCCCCCTTCATCGAGCCGCTGGAGCGCGAACTGGCCGTGAACCGCCATTCCCGGGTCGGCCAGGCGCACGGCATGGTGGACTTCGAAACCTACCACCGGCGCATCAACGCGATGAACTTCGCGCTGACCCACGACGACGGCATCGCCATCAACTACGACGATGCCGACGTGATCCTGGTAGCGGTGTCGCGGGCCGGCAAGACCCCCACCTGCATCTACCTGGCCCTGCATTACGGGGTCCGTGCGGCCAACTACCCGTTGACCGACGAGGACCTGGAGCAGGACCGGCTGCCGCCGCGGCTGCGCCCCTACCGCAAGAAGCTGTTCGGCCTGACCATCGACCCGGACCGCCTGCAGCAGATCCGCCAGGAGCGCCGCCCGAATTCGCGCTACGCCAACCTGGAGACCTGCCGCCGCGAAGTGGCCGCCGCAGAGACCATGTTCCGCATGGAGCGCATCCCGACGCTGAGCACCACCCACACCTCGATCGAGGAAATCTCCAGCAAGGTGCTGGGCACCCTGGGGCTGCAGCGGGAAATGTACTGAGGCAGGATGCCGGGCGGGGGCGTGAACCGGTTGCGGCCCGCCCCTTTGGCCGGGGCGCCGCCGCCCCCACGTTGGAGGATCAACGTGTAGGATCGAGACATGGCCCAGGCATCCCCCCGACTGGAACGCATCCCCCGGCTCAGCCGCCTGAGCTGGCTGATGGGGCTGTACGCAGAGAACTACCAGCACCTGGTACGCCTGTTCGCACCGGCCGAGCTGGTGGCCGGCAGTTACGTGTCATCGATCGGCGATGGGCTGGACGTGCGCCTGGATGTCATCGAATGCCACCGCTATACCGTCGAGCTGCGGCTGACCTACGACTTCGCCGATCCGGTGACCGGTCAGCCCGACCCCTCGGCCTATGTGCGCCTCTACCGTGACGCCCGCCAGGCCGAGACCACCCATTGCTATGTCGGCCGCCGCTGGCAGGACGTGATGGGCATGTACCCGCCGCCGGCCGAGCTGATCAGCCACCGCATGCGGATGAACACCTTCCTGGGCAAGTGGCTGGAATACCTGGCCGAGCGCGGGCACGGCGTGGCCACGCTGCGCCGCGACGGTGATGCCGCGGCACCGGCGCGCGACACCCGGCGCGCCAGCGCGGTGCCGTAAGCGACGCGACCGTGGTCGATCCCGCATAATCGGGCTCTGCAACCCGAGCGTGTGTGAGATGCCCTATACCCCGATCGTGGCCACCCTGGGCTACGTGCTGTCAGCGGACGGCAAGCAAGCGCTGATGATCCACCGCAACGCCCGTCCCGGCGATCAGCACCTGGGCAAGTACAACGGCTTGGGCGGCAAGGTCGAACGCGACGAGGATGTCGCCGCCGGCATGCGCCGCGAGATCCGCGAGGAAGCCGGCATCGAATGCGGCACCATGCGCATGCGCGGCACCATCAGCTGGCCTGGCTTCGGCAAGCACGGCGAGGACTGGTTCGGCTTCGTGTTCGTGATCGAGGACTACACCGGCACCCCGCTGACCGCCAACCCGGAAGGCACGCTGGAGTGGGTGGACGTGGACAAGCTCGAAGACCTGCCGCTGTGGGAAGGCGACCGCCGCTTCCTGCCGCTGGTGTTCGACCAGGACCCGCGCCCGTTCCACGGCGTGATGCCCTATCGTGACGGCGCGATGCAGTCCTGGTCGTATACCCGGTTGTAAGGCGGCCGCGCCGGCCAGCGGCCGGCAGTGCGGGGTGCGAATGCCGGCCAGCGGCCGGCAGTGCGGGGTGCGAATGCCGGCCAGCGGCCGGCAGTGCGGGGTGCGAATGCCGGCCAGCGGCCGGCACTACCGTCGGGCGAGCAGCAGATGGAAGTGCTTGTCGATCTGACGGCCATCGTTGCTGGTGCCGGTTTCGCGATGGCTGCGCCACCCGCAGACGCGCAGGCCGGCGCTGCGCAGGGCCAGCTCCACCTCGGCCAGCTCATGCAGCTGGAAGCCGTGGGCGGCGAAGGGCAGGGTGCGCATGAACGCCGCATCGCCGAAGGCCAGGCACAGCCGTGCGCCGGGGCGCAGCACCCGCGCCAGCTCTTCCAGGGGCGTACGCAGGTCCTCCCAGAAGTACAGCGTGTTGACCGCCAGTGCCGCGTCCATGCAGGCGTCGGGCAATGCCAGGGCATGGGCATCGCCCAGGCGCACTTCGGCGCGGTCCTGGAGCCCGGTGGCGTGCAGCCGGGCCTGCGCGGCCTCGACCATGTCGCTGGACACCTCGATGCCCAGGTAGCGGCTGCCCGCGGCATGCAGCAGGTCGCCGGCGAAGGCGGCGTTGCCAGGACCTATTTCCAGCACCCGTTCGGCGGGGCCAACCGCCAGCAGCGCGATCGCGGCCCGGTTGAGCGCACCGTTGCTGTGGTTCATCGAATCGGCGATCGCCAGGGCGTGTTCGCCATGCGGGTGCCGCAGCTGCGCGGCCAGGTGTTCGGGGGAAAGCAAGCGCGTGACTCCTGTCGCGGCGGGCGGGCAGGACATGGCGGCGGCGAGTCCACCTGGCAGGATAGCGCGTCGCGGCTGGAAGGTGCATGTCCCATTGCGTCGCACCCACACGCGGCGCCCGGCTGCGGACGACTTGTCCACAGGGGGTGTGGATGACTGGTGCGCAACTTTGTGGATAAGCGCCGTCAGCCCCCGCCCACCTTGGCTGTCAAGATGGGTGGCCAAAAATTCACCGCACGTCGTGGGCCGGTGAAGGTGGCGGGAAGGCCGGGCGCGTCCGGATGCTCTGTCCTCGTTCGGGCCGCTCGCGGTACTCTCTTGCGATTGCCGTCAACCGAAATCCCATGAAACGTCACTTCTCGATGCTGCGCGAATTCCAGCTGGCCGACTGGTTCACCCTGGCCAACGCGTTCTGTGGCACCGGTGCGGTGTTTGCGGCGATGCGCTTCCTGCAGGACGGCGAGCACCGCTATCTGCTGTTCGGGATGGCGCTGATCCCGCTGGCCTTCATTTTCGATGCCCTGGACGGGCGCATCGCGCGCTGGCGCAAGTCCAGTTCCACGCTGGGCCGCGAGCTGGATTCGCTGTCGGACATCATCTCCTTCGGCGTCGCCCCGGCCGCGCTGGCCTACGCCTGCGGCATGCAGGGCGGCTGGGACTGGCTGGTGCTGAGCTACTTTGTCTGCTGCGGCGTGAGCCGTCTGGCGCGCTACAACGTCACCGCCGAGTCGCTGGCCGGCGAGGGCGACAAGGTGCCGTACTTCGAAGGCACGCCGATTCCCACCAGCCTGGCGCTGGTGGTGGTGCTGGCGATCGCGGCCAGCATGGGGGCGATCGGGCCGGACCTGTGGCTGGGCCGCTGGCAGCTGGGGCCGTGGCAGCTGCACCCGATGGTGCTGCTGTTCGCCCTGTCCGGGTCGCTGATGATCAGCAAGACCCTGCGCATCCCCAAGCCGTGAGCCGGACCGTGCCCCTGTCGAATCGCCCGTTGGCTGGAGACCGCCGATGAGTACCGCGGGCCGTGGTGGCAGCGCGGACGATATCGAGGCGCTCGCACGCCAGTATTTCGGTGCCTGGGGCGATGCCCTGCGCCATGCCGCCGGGGGGGCTGGCGACAGCCATGATCCCGGCCGCGCGGGCGGTTGGCAGCAGGCGATCGAGGCGTGGACGCAGCTGATGCCCAACGCGGGCAGCGGTCCGGCCGACGACGCTGTGCGCCGCTTCCGCGAGCAGGCCGGCGGCTGGTACGGGACCATGCAGCAGGTGGCCGCGCAGTTTGCCGGCCGCGACGCCAGCAGCGCCGATGTGGCCCAGGCTTGGCGCGCGGCGGTCGAAGGGCAGGGCGATGGCCTGCTGCAGTGGATGCTGCAGGCCGCGCGAGGCCACACCCATGCCGGCGGCCCGGACCTGCTCAAGCTGCTGGAGTCGCTGCAGCGCGACCTCGGGCCGTGGATGCAGAGCCCGGCGTTCGGCCCCGGCCGCGAACACCAGGCACGCTGGCAGGCCCTGCTGCGTGCCCAGCAGGAGTTCCAGACGCACTCCAGCGCCTACGTGGACCAGATCAAGCAGGCGCTGGACGATGCATTCGCCCTGTTCGAGCAGCGCCTGGCCGAGCACGAGCAGCCGGGCAACCAGCTCACCAGTGCCCGGGCGATGTTCGACCTGTGGATCGAAGCGGCCGAAGAGGCCTATGCGAAGGTCGCCCTGTCCGAACCGTTCCAGCAGGTGTACGCGGCGCTGGGCAATGCCCAGATGCGCCTGCGCGCGGCCACCCAGCATGAAATCGAGCGCGTGACCGAAAGCCTGGGCCTGCCCACGCGCACGGAGATGGATGCCGCACACCGGCGCATCGCCGAGCTGGAGCGGCTGGTGCGACGGATGATGCAGGCGGCCCCGGCGAAGGCCGCGACGGCCAGGCCAACAGCGCCCACCAACCCCGCAGAGGCTCCGAAGACCCCCAAGGCTCCGAAGGCTCCCAAGGCTCCCAAGGCTCCCAAGCCGGCCAAGCCGGCCAAAGCCGCCAAGGCGACCGCGACCACCAAGCCTGCCAAAACCGCCAGGCCGGCCCCGGCCGCCCCCACGCGACGGACGCGCAAGCCATGAAAGGCCCGCTGGGATTCAACGCCGAGGACCTGCTGCAGGAAACCCTCGCCATGCAGCGCAAGCTGATGGACGGGCTGACGCTGCTGCCGTCGGTGGAGGACGTGGACTACGGCGTCACCGCGCGCGAAGAGGTCTGGCGGGACGGCAAGGTTGCGCTGTATCGGTTCATCGGCACCGAAGCGCCGGTGCGTTCCACCCCGCTGCTGATCGTGTATGCGCTGGTCAACCGGCCGTACATGGTCGACCTGCAGGCCGACCGCTCGCTGGTGCAGAAGCTGCTGGCGCTGGGCCATGACGTGTACGTGCTGGACTGGGGCTATCCGGACCGCTCCGAGCGTTACCAGACGCTGGAGGACTACCTGCTGCGCTTCGTCGACGGTGCGGTGGACCACCTGCGTGCGCAGTCCGGCGGCCCCATCGACATGCTCGGCATCTGCCAGGGCGGGGTGTTCGCGCTGTGCTACGCCGCGCTGCGCCAGCACAAGCTGGCCACCCTGGTCACGATGGTCACGCCGGTGGACTTCCACACCGCCGACAACATGCTGTCGCACTGGGCGCGGCATGTGGATGTTGACCTGCTGGTGGACACGCTGGGCAACATCCCCGCCGACCTGATGAATGCCAGTTACCTGATGCTCAAGCCGTTCCGGCTCAACGTGCAGAAGTACGTCGGCCTGCTCGACATCCTGGATGACAAGGTCGCACTGGAGGACTTCCTGCGCATGGAAAAGTGGATCTTCGATTCGCCCGATCTCGCGGGCGAAGCCTTCCGCGACTTCATCAAGCAGTTCTACCAGGGCAACGGGCTGATGCACGGCGGCGTGCGCATCGGCGAGGAGCATGTGGACCTGCGCAAGGTGACGTTGCCGGTGCTCAACATCTACGCCGAACAGGACCATCTGGTGCCGCCGGATGCCTCGCGCGCGATGCGCGACCGGCTTGGCAGCACCGACTACACCGAAAGCAGTTTCCGTGGCGGTCACATCGGCATCTACGTCTCCGGCCGCGCCCAGCGCGAGGTGCCCGCCACCATTTCGCAGTGGCTGAAGGACCGCACATGACCCACTTTCGCGTGTCGACGGCGCTGCTGCTGGCGCTTCTGGCTGCTGCCGGCGGCGCCTCCGCCGCGCCCAGCGAGACCGCGCGCCGTGAGATCGCCGCGTTGATTGGCGCGCTGGACGGCTCGTCCTGCCGCTTCCAGCGCAACGGGAGCTGGCACGATGCCGTAGAGGCGCGCGCGCACCTGCAGCGCAAGTACGACTACCTGCTCAGGAAGGACAAGGTGGATACCGCCGAACAGTTCATCGAACGCGCCGCCAGCCAGAGCAGCATGAGCGGCAAGCCCTACCGGATCGCCTGCCCGGGCCAGCCCGAGCAGACCGCAGCGGTGTGGTTCGGCGCGCGCCTGAAGGCCTTGCGCGGACGCTGACCGTCTGGCGTCGCATGCGCCGCATACACACCGGCCCGCGCTAGCATTCCCCTCATACCGTTGGAGGACCCTGCCATGAACGCCACGCCCCGTACGCTCTCGCGCTCGCTCAACGACCGCATGATCGCGGGCGTGATGGGCGGCATCGCGCACCGTTTCGGCTGGAGCCCGACGCTGCTGCGGATCGTGTTCGTGGTGGTCTCGCTGGCCTCGGCTGCCTTTCCCGGCATCCTGGTGTACCTCATCCTCTGGCTGCTGATTCCCAACGAGGCCGATTGATCCTGCCGCCACTGGCGCTGCGCGTCCTGCAGGGGCTGGGCGCGCTCTGGACCGCGCCCAACACCCTGATCGGTCTGCTCGGTGGCCTGCTGGGGATGGTGGCGGGCGCGCGTCCGTCGTGGAATGCGCGCGACCGCGCGGTGGTGTTCCGTGACTGGCCGTGGGGACCGGGCGGCGCGATCACCCTGGGCAACGTGATCCTGCATACCGGCCCGGTGCTGGACGTGCCGTGCCGCACCTACGCGCATCAGGCCGGTCACTGCACCGAGCCGGTCATCGGCCTGCATGACCATGAGCGCGCACATGTCTACCAGTACATGGTGCTGGGGCCGTTGTACCTGCCGGTGTACCTGCTGTGCGGCGGCGTGAGTGCGCGCAATCCCTTCGAGCGTGCGGCCGATGTGTACGCAATGACCGGGCGCGGCTGGTGGCCGTGAGGGTCGCAATGTTAGTGATACGTTAATTTGATGTAAGTAAAACGTCGGTAACGCGACGTCATCTGCATGCAAACAAACGTTATTACGCTGAATGACGTATCAGTCAGGTTTGGCGCGGTAAGCTGCACGCTGTTGGACATGCACGATGCTTTTTGGAGGAGTACATCACATGGCAATTGTTCTTTATGTCGGTGGTAGCAAGGATGGCGACAAGGGCCTGGTGCCCCACGGCTTCAGCAAATCCCGCGCCGAGACCGCCCAGGGGCCGGAGATCTACACCGAGCGGTTCATGGAACTGCAGGGCGTGGGCCGGGTGCGGGTGATGGCCCTGGAATCCCTGCTGGATGAATCGGTGAAGGTGCGCGCGGCGCAGCACTACCGCTGAGCGGTACCGACCAACGGTCGGTACCTACCGCGGCCGTGCATCGGTACCTGGCGCGGCCGTGCATCGGTACCTACCGCGGCCGTGCATCGGTACCTACCGCTACAGATCATCGGCGACAGGTTGGAGGGCGGCTGTCAACGGGTTTCCCCCGCCGCCCTGCGTTGCCACAATCGGGGTTTCCGTAACGTGGCTCCGGCCGGAAGCAATGCCTGACATCAAGCTCGCCCAGCAGATCGCCCAGACCATCGCCGACGAAATCGGCGCCCAGCCTGCCCAGGCGCGTGCCGCCATCGCCCTGTTGGACGAAGGCGCCAGCGTCCCGTTCATCGCCCGCTACCGCAAGGAAGTCACCGGCGGGCTGGACGACACCCAACTGCGCAACCTGGAAACGCGCCTGACCTACCTGCGCGAGCTGGAAGACCGCCGTGCTGCCGTGCTGTCCAGCATCGACGAACAGGGCAAGCTCAGCGACGAACTGCGCCTGGAGATTCTGGGCGCGGACACCAAGTCGCGCCTGGAAGACCTGTACCTGCCGTACAAGCCGAAGCGGCGCACCCGCGCGCAGATCGCGCGCGAGGCCGGGCTGGAGCCACTGGCCGATGGCCTGCTGGCCGATCCCGGCCTGGACCCGCAGGTGTTCGGCGCGACCTTCGTCGATGGCGACAAGGGTGTGGCCGACGTCAAGGCAGCCCTCGAAGGCGCCCGTGCGATCCTGATGGAGCGTTGGGGCGAGGACGCGGCGCTGGTCGGTGAGCTGCGCAGCTGGCTCGGCGAGCACGGCGTGATCCGCGCCCGTGTCGCCGAGGGCAAGGAAGAGCAGGGCGCCAAGTACCGCGACTATTTCGAGCACGCCGAGTCGCTGGCGAAGATTCCCTCGCACCGCCTGCTGGCGCTGTTCCGCGCGCGCCGCGAAGACATCCTGTTCCTGGAACTGGACCCGGGCAGCGATGCCGAGGCCGGGCATCAGTACGCCGAGGGTCGCGTGGCGTACAACGCCGGCATCCGTGATGCCGGGCGCCCGGGCGACCGCTGGCTGCTCGACGCCTGCCGCCTGACCTGGCGCGCCAAGCTGCATATGCACCTGCTGCTGGACCTGTTCAACCAGGCGCGCGAAAAAGCCGAGGCCGACGCCATCGCGGTGTTCGGCGACAACCTCAAGGACCTGCTGCTGGCCGCGCCGGCCGGCCCCAAGACCGTGCTTGGCCTGGACCCGGGCATCCGCACCGGGTGCAAGATCGCCGTGGTCGATGCCACCGGCAAGCTGGTCGCCACCGACACCATCTACCCGCACGAGCCGCGTCGCCAGTGGGACCAGTCGCTGAACACAATCCGGCAGCTGTGCACCAGGCACAACGTGGAGCTGATCGCGATCGGCAACGGCACCGCCAGCCGCGAGACCGACAAGCTGGCCGGCGATGTCATCAAGGCGCTGGGCGACACCCGGCTGCAGAAGATCGTGGTCAGCGAGGCCGGTGCGTCGGTGTATTCGGCCTCGGAGCTGGCGGCCAGGGAGTTCCCCGAGCTGGACGTGTCGATCCGCGGTGCGGTGTCGATCGCGCGGCGTCTGCAGGACCCGCTGGCCGAGCTGGTCAAGATCGAGCCCAAGGCGATCGGCGTGGGCCAGTACCAGCATGATGTGGACCAGTACCGCCTGGCGCGCGCGCTGGATGCGCGGGTGGAAGACTGCGTCAACGCGGTGGGCGTGGAGGTCAACACCGCGTCGGCCGCACTGCTCTCGCGGGTGTCCGGCCTGTCGTCCACCGTGGCCGAGAACATCGTGCGCCACCGTGACGACAACGGTCCGTTCAAGCGCCGCAAGGACCTGCTCAAGGTGCCGCGCCTGGGCGACAAGACCTTTGAACAGTGTGCCGGCTTCCTGCGCATCGCCGACGGCGACCAGCCGCTGGATGCCTCGTCGGTGCACCCGGAAGCGTATCCGGTGGTCGAGCGCATCGTGGCGGCCACCGCACGCCCGATCAAGGCGCTGATCGGCGACGGCAGTTTCCTGCGCGGCCTGAAGGCCGAGCAGTTCACCGATGCCACCTTCGGTGTGCCGACCGTGCGCGACATCCTCAAGGAGCTGGAAAAGCCCGGCCGCGACCCGCGCCCCGAGTTCAAGGCGGCGCGCTTCGCCGACGGGGTGGAAGAGCTGAAGGACCTCCAGGTCGGCATGATCCTGGAAGGCGTGGTCAGCAACGTGGCTGCGTTCGGCGCGTTCGTGGACATCGGCGTGCACCAGGACGGCCTGATCCACATCTCGGCGCTGTCGGACACCTACGTCAAGGACCCGCGCGACGTGGTCAAGGCCGGCGACATCGTCAAGGTGAAGGTGCTGGAAGTCGATGTGGCCCGCAAGCGGATCGCGCTGACCCGTCGCCTCGACGACACCCCGGCACCGGCCAAGGCCCCCGGCGAGCGCGATGCGCGTCCGGCCGGCGGCCCCCGTCGCGACGGCGGTGGTCCGCGCCCCGGCGGCCGGGGTGGCCCGTCCGGCCCGCGCCCGGGCAGCGCCGCGCCGCCGGCCAACAATGCCCTGGCCGACGCCTTCGCCCGCGCAAAACGCGGCGGTTGAGTGCCCCGGGGGCGGCGCCGGTCGCGGGGGTGGCCAACCCCACCCCCATCCCCGGCCAGAGGACGGGGGGGGGCCGCGAAACCGAGTGGTGAGTGCCTCGGGGTAGGCCACCCGCCCTGGACTGCCCCCCGCCGACCGCGGTCCCGGGCAGGCGGCATGGGCAGCGCGCAGGCCTGTTTTTGTGGGGTGCCGGCCGCTGCGGGGCCACGGCTGGCCGTTGCGCCGCCGTGCCGCAGGCGTGCCTGCTGACCGGGGTACTTCTGGTTTGACTCCGGTTTAAGCACACTTCCCGTTGAATGGCCGCACGGCGTGGCGCGCGGTCGCGGGGAGGGGACATGGCGGACATCAGGAACAGGGCGTACGGCCGGGCAGATGCCCGGGCCGCGCACGCAGCTGCCGCGTCGGCCCCCGGCCCCCGGGGGGCGCCATGAGCCGCGAGCCGGGCAGCGTTCCCACCCCGCCGGACGATCTGTCCGACCAGCATCGCCGCATGGAAAAGATCATCGACGGCATCGCCGCCGGGACCTGGGAATGGAACATCCAGACCGGGCAGATGCGGGTCAACGAGCGCTGGGCCGACATCGTCGGCTACACCCGCGAGGAACTGGCACCGATCACATCGGAGACCTTCTTCCAGCTGGTCCATCCCGACGACCTGGCCACCTCCAACGCACTGCTGAAGGAGCACCTGGAAGGACGCTCGCCGCGTTTCGAGAGCCTGTGCCGGATGCGCCACAAGGACGGGCACTGGATCTGGGTGCAGGACCGCGGACGCATCTACGAATGGGATGCGCAGGGCCTGCCGGTGTGGATGGCCGGCGCGCATGCCGATGTCACCGACCTCCAGAACGCGCGCCAGGATGCGGCCAACATGCGCCAGCGCCTGCAGGCGGTGGTGGATGCATCCGACGAAGTGGCGGTGATCGCCACCGACGTCGATGGCGTGGTCAACCTGTTCAACACCGGCGCGCAGAAGCTGCTGGGCTACAGTGCCGAAGAAGTGATCGGGCGGGTCAACCCCGGCCTCTTCCACGATGCCGAGGAAATGCGCGCCTACCTGCAGCAGGATGCCGGCGACGGCGCAGCGCTGCCCAGCATCTTTGATGCGCTGACCGCGCGCGCCGCGCGGGGCACCTGGTCGCACCAGTGGACCTTCGTGCGCAAGGATGGCGAGCGCCGCCAGGTGCGCCTGTCGATCAGCCCGCTGGATTGTGCCAGCGGCACGCGGATCGGCTACGTCGGCATGGCGGTGGACATCACCCCGCTGCTGGCGATCCGCGAGCAGGCCTATGTGGCGGCGGAGAAGTTTGCCGGCGCGTTCTCCTCGGCTGCACTTGGCATGGCGCTGGTGTCGCTGGAAGGGCGCTGGCTGGACGTCAACGACGCCCTCTGCGGCATCCTCGGCTACACCCGGGCCGAACTGCTGCAGATCGACTTCCAGACCTTGACCCATCCCGAAGACCTGCACGCCGATCTGACCCTGGTCGGCGACCTGCTGGCCGGCCGTCGTGATCATTACCACATGGACAAGCGCTACCTGGGCAAGGCCGGCAACATTGTCTGGGGGCGGCTGTCGGTGTCGCTGGTGCGCGCCGGCAACGGCGAGCCGCTGCATTTCGTTTCGCAGATCCAGGATGTCACCGCGCAGCGCCAGAGCGGCCAGCAGCTGCGCGAGTCCGAACAGCGCACGCGGATCACCCTGGATGCGGTGGCCGACATGGTCCTGACCCTGGATCTGCAGGGCACCGTCCAGTACGCCAACGCGGCCGCGACCCGGGCCCTGGCCGGGGCGGGTGCCGAGGCGCTTACCGGTGGCCGGCTGGCCGAGCTGATGGAACTGACCACCGAGTACGCGCCACGCTCGCCGCTGGAGCTGGCCGTGCTCCTGGACCCGGACAGCAATGCCGTGGACCTGCATTCGGACCTGCTGCTGGCGGTGGGTGCCCAACGGGTGCCGGTGGACCTCACCCGCGCCTGGCTGCGTGGCGAGGATGGCGAGATCAGCGGCGCGGTGTGGGTGATCCGCGATGTGACCCAGCAGCGCGCGCGCCAGCGCGAAGCGCGCCATCTGGCCGAGGTCGATCCGTTGACCGAACTGAGCAACCGCCGCGGGTTCGAAGCGCACCTGCAGCAGGCGATCACCCACGTGGCCCGCACCGGGCAGCAGGCGTCGCTGATGTACATCGATCTGGACCACTTCAAGCCGGTCAACGACACGCATGGCCACCTCGCCGGCGATGCCGTGCTGTGGGCGGTGGCCAGCCTGCTGCGGCATGGCGTACGCGATTCAGACATCGTCGCCCGGCTCGGTGGCGACGAGTTCGCGGTGATCCTGGCGGGCTGTTCGCTCAAGCGGGCGCGGCGCATTGCCAGTGACCTGCTTGACGCGCTGCGCGCGCTGTCCATCCCGTGGGACCGGCAGCGTCTGGCGGTGGGGGCCAGCATCGGCATTGCCGCTCTGGGCGGCGCCATGAGCGTGGATGACGCCGTGGCGGCCGCCGATGCGCAGTGCTATCGGGCCAAGGCCGCGGGGCGCGACAACGTGCAGGTAGAGGCGCTGGGCGAGGGGCCGTTCGACCCGCTCGACAGTGGCGATACCAGCGAGGCCGGGGAGGGCTGAGCCCGCCATGCCGATTGATCGGTCACCCTAAAGGTTCCCGGCGAAGGGCCGCTATATCGGTCGGAGTTGCCCCCTGCGTGGCAGGGGGGCCTGGCAGCCTATCTGATCGACAGATCCACTCGACCGTGTACCGGTCGTGCAATGCCACTAGAAGTCGCGTCATTTCCACTGACGATGTTCGTGCGTCCCAAGCCAGCTGATCACCCGCGCCGGGCATCCCGTCCGGCGTCGCCATCGCTTATCGGACACGAGGTCATACGATGTTTACTTCAGGCTTGCATACGCCGGTGCCCGCACCGCTGTCGGTCACCGCCGTCGATTCGCCCTGGCGCGCCCTGCGCGGCCTGTTCAGCGCCCGCCGCAGCCACACGGAGGCCCGGACCGGGGCGGCCGCCCGCCACCAGGCGGCGCTGGAGGCGCAGGTCGCGGCCCTGCACCGCGTACAGGCGGTGATCGAATTCGACCTCGATGGCACCATCCTGGAGGCCAACGACAACTTCCTGCAGACGCTGGGCTACACCCTGGCGGAGATCCAGGGCCGGCACCACGCGTTGTTCGTCGACCCGGCGCAGGCGCAGAGCGAGGAGTACCGCGCGTTCTGGGCCAAGCTCGGGCGCGGCGAGTTCGATGCCGGCCAGTATCGCCGGGTCGGCAAGGGCGGTCGCGAGATCTGGATCCAGGCGTCCTACAACCCCGTGTTCGACAGCGATGGCCGGCCCTACAAAGTGGTGAAGTTCGCCACCGACATCACCGCGCAGAAGTTCCAGGCGGCCGATTTCGCCGGCCAGCTGGCGGCGATCAGCAAATCCCAGGCGGTGATCGAGTTCGACATGGACGGGCGCATCCTCGCCGCCAACGACAACTTCCTGGCGGTGATGGGCTACCGCCTGGAAGAGGTGCGCGGCCAGCACCATTCGATGTTTGCCGAGACCGCCTACCGCCAGAGTGCCGAGTACCAGCGCTTCTGGGAAAAGCTGGGGCGGGGCGAGTTCGACGCCGGCCAGTACAAGCGGTTGGGGCGCGATGGGCGCGAGGTGTGGATCCAGGCGTCGTACAACCCGATCTTCGACATGAACGGCCGGCCGTTCAAAGTGGTCAAGTACGCCACCGATGTCACCGCACAGGTACGCGCCAGCCTTGCCCTGGAGCAGGCAGTGGCGCAGACCCGCGAAGTGGTGGCGGCGGCGCAGGGCGGGGACCTCGCCGGCCACATTCCCACGACCGACAAGAGCGGCCCGATCGCCGAGCTGTGCGAGGGCATCAACGCGCTGGTCGAGGCGATGGCCTCGATCATCGGGCAGATCAAGTTCGCTGCCGACACCATCGCGGTCGGTGCCAGCGAGATCGCCGAAGGCAACAGCGACCTGTCGGTGCGCACCGAGCAGCAGGCCGCGTCGCTGGAGGAAACCGCCGTGTCGATGAAGGGGCTGACCGCGACCGTGCAGCGCACGGCCGACAACGCCCGCCAGGCCAGCGCGCTGGCCAGCGGCGCGGTCGATGTCGCCGACCAGGGCGGGCATGTGGTGCACGAAGTGGTCGCGACGATGGCGCTGATCAACGACTCCTCGCGGCGCATCGTCGACATCATCGGCGTGATCGACGGCATCGCGTTCCAGACCAACATCCTGGCGCTCAACGCGGCAGTGGAAGCGGCCCGGGCCGGCGAGCATGGCCGTGGCTTCGCGGTCGTTGCCTCGGAGATCCGCTCGCTGTCGCAGCGCTCGGCCGATGCGGCCAAGGAGATCAAGCAGCTGATCGGCGACTCGGTGGAGAAGGTCGGCGCGGGAACCGCACAGGTCGAAAGCGCCGGGCGGACGATGACCGAAATCGTGGTCAACGTGAAGCGCGTCAGCGCGTTGATGAGCGACATCAGCGCTGCCGCCCAGCAGCAGAGCGAAGGCATCCAGCAGATCAACCGCGCCGTGGAGCATATCGACGAAGGCACCCAGCAGAATGCGGCGCTGGTCGAGGAAGCATCGGCAGCCGCACGCAGCATGGAGGAGCAGGCGTCCCAGCTGCTGCAGACCGTGGCCGGGTTCCGCGTGGATGCGGCGGTGGCGCAGACGCAGCGGCAGGCGATGCAGGGCGGACAGCCGGTACTGCGGCTGGTGTGAGCGCCCGCGCGATGCGCAGCTGAACCGGCTGCACATCGCGCGCGCCTCTGGGATGCTCCTGCGTCCAACGGAGGGACGGGAGCGCGCGAATGCAACAGGGATGGGTGTGGGCGGTCGTGCTGGCGCTGGGCCTCTGAACAGGCGCTCGGTCAGCAGCGCGCTGCAGGATGCGCTGGCTGGGTGCGCACGCGGTTCGCCGAACGACCGCGAGCAGAAGCGGGCATGGAGAGGAGCAGAAGGAAAAGCAGTGCAAACAAGCGCACGGAAGAACACTGGTTGATGAAGTTGGCGTGCGGGCAACGCGTGCGAGAGGACGTGATGAGCCGATCACGACGCCGCGCGGAATCTGCGCGGTCGACGGAACGCCCCGCTACTGCATGTCCTGCTGCAGTCTGGCACGCACTTTCTGTCCACCGGCGTAATACGCGTGCATGCGCGGCCTAGAATCCGCCGTTTGGGATAGACAGCGGCGGGGCAGGGCGATGCAGGTGGTGGTGGTGATTGCGATCCTGCTGGGCATCGCGGCTGCGGGTGCAGCGATGTTCCTTTTGCGCCCTTTGCGATTCGTACGTCGCGGCAACCGCAAGCGCGGTGATCAGACGGACGCGGCGGCGGCGAGGGACGGCGCGGATCGCGCGGTTGTCGAGACGCGACTGCGGAAGATGAGCCGGCACCTGATGGCAGTCGACTACCGGAATGACGTTCGCGCGCCGTGCGCGACGCTGACGTTGAAAAAGGTCGGGCCGGACGCGCAAGCCACGTTCCACGCGTTCTGTGAGGACAGTGTGCGCATCCTGGCAAAGGTCACGCGGAACCCGCCAAAGGGGGCGTCCCCGGCATTCGTTTTTCTTCTGCGCGTGGATGTGATCACCAGCGATGGCGATGGTGCTCGACGCACGCAGGACACCCTGGCTCTGGAGATGGCCATCGCTGCCGATGCGGTGGGCCACATTCTTGCCGATGACGGACGACCGGCCGTCTCCGCGCTGCTGCGGCAGGCGCAGATCCGCTCCCACGATCCGATCGGGCGCGAGATGGTGCGTGCGTTCTGCTGCTGCGAGCGGTACCAGGGGTTCAACGGCCTCTCCCCATCGAGCACGTTTTGTTCGCGCGTGTTGCAGCCCTGACCGGGTGACGCGTGTGGGGTGTACTCAGCGCGGCGGGCAGCCGTGCGGATAGCGGTCAAGGAAGTCGACGAAGCGGGCGCCGGAGATGGGCTGTCGGCTGAAGCAGACCGGACACTCCAGCACCGCCCCGCCACCTGAAATGTTCAACAGTGCCGGCGGCGCCGTGGCGTGCAGGGTCTGATGGCAGTTGAGGCACTCGGCACGAACGCACAGGATCGCGTTGATCGTGGTCTGCGTCGCCGCACCGGGGATGCGGCTGACCTCGAACAGGTGGAACAGGCCGGTGTCCGGCACGGTCGTCGCCTCTGGCAGGTGGGATGCATCCGGCCATCAAGCTAGTCCCCGGGATGTGAGTGCCCTGCATGGGGCGGTGCCGCCGGCGGCAGCGAACGCCCCGGCGTAGACGGATGCCTGGTCCCGGTGCTTACCGGGTGCAGGGAAACATGCGGGCCAGGCCATAGCCGGCGTAGATCGACACGTAGATCTGGTCCCACTCGGGCGTCTGCATGTGGACCGCACGGTGGTCGGAGATCTCCTGCCGCACGGCAGCTTCCATCAGGTCGGCGCTGAGCTTGACCCCGGCGGGCATGCAGATCGTGTCGCCGGAGCGGAGCCTGATCTGCCCGGTGGTGGCATTCGTGGTCGCCAGGAAGGCTTCGGAGACGCCCTGGAAGTAGCTGAAGAGCGACATCCTCACCGTGATATCGCTGTCGGCCTTCTTTTTGAGCTGTTCGTAGCTCTCCACCGTAATCGCGTGAGCAGATGCCGTGCCAAGCAGGCAGGCCAGCGCCACGGTAATGCGTAATGTCATGCTTCCCAGCTCCCATCTGGCGCACACGCTCGTTGATGTCGAACGGGTGACGCGGGTTGTCCATGTGATCCTGCTGTTTCCAGCCGCCGTTGTGCGGGTCGTCCGGCGTAAACGAAAAACCCCGCCGAGGCGGGGTCTCATCTCCGGCAAGTGCGGAGCGTATCGTTCCAATGGTGCCGAAGGTGGGACTCGAACCCACACGCTTTTAAGGGCGGCGGATTTTGAGTCCGCTGCGTCTACCGATTCCGCCACTTCGGCTGGCTGGCCGCGTAGTGTATACAAAACCCGGTGCTGTGGGGAGACCTGAACGCTTCAGTGTGACGGCCGCCTTCATCGGGGTGGGACGCTATAATCACCGTGCTGAACCATACAGGGAGCCGGGGATGAGCGCGTTGCAGGATCTACGGGTGCTGGTGGTGGAAAACGATGAGATGAGCGCGGCCCTGCTGCAGATGCAGCTGGTACAGTCCGGCGCGGTCGTCGTCGGGTTGGCGGCATCGGTGTCCGAGGCATTGCGCCTGCTGGGCGAGACCGCGCCGCAGGTCGCGCTGCTCGACTACCGCCTGGCCAACAACGAAACCAGCGAGGCGGTGGCTGCCGGTCTGACCGCGCGTGGCATTCCCTTCGTGCTGGCAACCGGCATGTCGCCGGATCATCTGCCGCCCACGTTCCGCACCGGCGTCGTCCTCAGCAAGCCGTACCTGACCGCTGAACTGACGGCCGCGCTCGAGCGAGCACGCCAAGGCGATTCAGTCGCCGGCTGATGCGCCGGCAGCGGCATGCGTCACGCCGCTTCGAGATAGCCCAGGTCGACCGGTTCGCGGTCGTCGAGGATGCGGTACTGCGCGGCCAGATCGGCCGGGTCTGGATTGAGCCACGCGTCCAGGTGCTCCGGCCGGATCGGCACGATGCAGCGGTCATGCCCGGCGGCGGCCACGGCCACCGGTGGTTCGTCGGTGATCGCCGCGAACGACAGCAGCCGGCCTTCCGGTCCTTCCCATTCCGACCACAGGCACGCCACCAGCAGGTCGCGTGGCGGCTGCGGGCGGAACTCCAGCACGACGTTCTGCGCGCGCTCGCCGGGTGCCAGCGCACGGTGCTCGAGCGCATGGCGCGGAACGTGTTCGTAGAACGCCTGCACCACCACCACGCCGTGGCGATGACCGAATGCGGGCTTCCAGTAGCCGCCGAGGCTGTCGCGGCGCGCATTGTAGGTGCCCGGGTAGAGCACGTCGTTGCGGGCCGGCACGTCCGGCAGGCGACATTGGTAGCGCATCGGCTTGATCACGCGCTGGCCGCCCTCCGACACGATCACCGGCGCATACACGCCGGGGAAGATGCGGCTGTCGCGCGGCAGCAGCCCGGTGCGGTGCAGGTCATCCAGGCGCGCCTGGGCGCGCTCGATCCGGTTGCCGGCAATGCGTATCTCGTTGCGCGCCTTCTGCGAGGGACGGGCGGCGAACTGGGCGTCGGCCGCTGCCAGGCGCGCCGACTGCAGCCGGATCTCCTCGTCGAGCGCGCGCATTTCCTCGGCGTGCCACTGCTGGATCTTCGCCACGATGTCCTGACCCTGCGACGTGCGTGCGCCGGCAAACCCGTCGTCCATCGCCTTGGGTGTCTTGGGCCTCGCCTTGCCCGGATCGTGCGCGTAGAGCTGCGCGAATTCGTCCAGCGACATCACGGCGCCGTACTCGCGGACAAGCTTGGTGTAGTCGGCACGGATCAGGGCGGAGTAGCACATGGCGATGGCGGTGGCGGGCAGGGGAACAGCATAGGCGGGTGAGTCTCACCCGGTGCGCATGGGGTGCGTCATGCTACCGCCCTGTTCATCCCGAGGAATCGCCCATGTCCCTGCCTGCCGGCCTGCAGCTCCATCCCGTACCACCGACTGTCGAGGAGTACCGCCAACTGCGCGTGCTCGCCGGCCTGAGCCCCAAATCGCTGGAGGCGGCCACGCTGGGCCTGCCCAACACGGTCTTCGGGGTGAGCATCCGTGACGGCGAACGGTTGGTGGCGATGGGCAGACTGGTCGGCGACCGCGGCTGCTTCCTGCAGGTGGTGGATATCGCGGTGGTTCCGGATCGCCAGGGGCAGGGGCTGGGCAAGGCGGTGATGGGCGCGCTGGATGTCTGGCTGCGCGCGAACGCGGTCGGCGCGTACGTCAGTCTGATCGCCGATGGCCAGGCGCATCGGCTGTACGCGCAGTTCGGATTCGCCCAGACCGCCCCCAGGTCGGTGGGCATGGCCAAGGTGGTGTGCTGACCACGCGGAGAAACCTGCACAAACAAAAAGCCCCGACCGAAGTCAGGGCTGTTTGTTGAAGCTGGCGTCCCCACGGGGATTCGAACCCCGGTCGCCACCGTGAAAGGGTGATGTCCTAGGCCTCTAGACGATGGGGACGCGTTAAACCGAATTTTTGCTTCTGTCGGACGGCCTGTGTCCGGAGAAGTGGTGGAGCCAGGCGGGATCGAACCGCCGACCTCCTGCATGCCATGCAGGCGCTCTCCCAGCTGAGCTATGGCCCCACGTTGATGCTGCGAGCCGCCTATCATAGCGATGCTTTTGCCGGATGGGAAGCTTTTTTTTGAGGCTGGCGCCAACAAAAAGCCCCGACCGAAGTCAGGGCTGTCTGTTGAAGCTGGCGTCCCCACGGGGATTCGAACCCCGGTCGCCACCGTGAAAGGGTGATGTCCTAGGCCTCTAGACGATGGGGACGCGTTAAACCGAATTTTTCTTCTATCGGACGGCCTGTGTCCGGAGAAGTGGTGGAGCCAGGCGGGATCGAACCGCCGACCTCCTGCATGCCATGCAGGCGCTCTCCCAGCTGAGCTATGGCCCCACGTTGTACCGCGAGCCGCCTAGTATACCTGCCTGTTCACGTTTGTGGAAGACCACATTCGAAACCCGCAGAGGGCGGTGAATAAAAAGACCCGGCATGCCGGGCCTCGGTATTCGTTGATAAGTGGCGTCCCCACGGGGATTCGAACCCCGGTCGCCACCGTGAAAGGGTGATGTCCTAGGCCTCTAGACGATGGGGACGCATAAACTCATCAAATTTTTCAGCGCTCCTGACGGCCTAATGTCCGGAGTGGTGGAGCCAGGCGGGATCGAACCGCCGACCTCCTGCATGCCATGCAGGCGCTCTCCCAGCTGAGCTATGGCCCCACGATGCTGGAGGCGGAATTCTACGCGTGTGCGATGCATTCGCCAAGTCTTTTCTCTGACACAACCCTGAAAAAAATCTGGATCGCGACAGCATTCGTGTCAAACAAAACGCCCCGGCCAAGACCGGGGCGTTCTGCGTTTCAATTGGCGTCCCCACGGGGATTCGAACCCCGGTCGCCACCGTGAAAGGGTGATGTCCTAGGCCTCTAGACGATGGGGACGCACGAAAACCGAATTTTTTCCCACGTTGCTTCAATCGGCCTAATGATTGAAGTGGTGGAGCCAGGCGGGATCGAACCGCCGACCTCCTGCATGCCATGCAGGCGCTCTCCCAGCTGAGCTATGGCCCCACGTCGTGAGGAGCGAAATCATAGCGACGACGTTTTCGATTGGCAAGAGAAAACTGCACGAAATTTCTCATCCATTGCTTGAACTGCATTCACGCCGGTCGCGCCGAAAACGCGAAGCATCACCCTTGCCGTGCAGGAGGGCAGGGCGGCTATTGGTGCGGCGCCGTCAATGCGGCCAGGATCGGGCACTGGCCGCGTTCGCCGTGGCCGGGGCACGCGTCCACCAGCTGCTTCAGTGCGCCATGCATGCGCTGCAGCTCGCCGATGCGCTGTTCGATGTCCTGCAGCTTCTGCACCGCGGTAATGCGGACCTGCGCCATGTCCTGCCCGTGCTGGTCGCTGAGCGAGAGCAGTTCGCCGATTTCCTCCAGGCTGAAACCCAATGACTTGGCGCGACGGATGAACTGCAGCCGGGTCAGGTCGTCGTCGCTGAACACCCGGTAGCCCCCGGCGCTGCGGCGCGCGGTCGGCAGCAGCTGCTGCCGCTCGTAGTAGCGCACGGTGTCGATGGGCACGCCGGCCTGGCGCGCGAGCTGTCCAATGTTCATGACCACCTCGGAAGAAGATCGCGGCCATTGTGGACCCTGGAGTCGGGTCAAGGGTCAAGGGTCTGGTCGTTGGGCGGCCCTGCGCACGGTTGCCTGCAAATATGCAATTAGTTTCATGGATGGCCCGCGATGCCGTCCGTAACCTCCAGCGAACTGTTGATCGGGCGTGCGCGGAAGCGCCTCCCGCCCCCCCATGACGGGTAACGCTGCTGGAGCAAGGTTGCATGAACACCTCGTTGAACTCCCTTCCGCCGCGGCGCAAGCCGGCTGCGCCAACGCTGATGGAAGTGGCCGTGCTCGAGTACGCCGGCAGCATCCGCGGTGCGGCGACGGTGCTTTCCGAGCTGGCCCAGCTCTCCAACCGGGTTGCGGCGGCCGGGCGGCGACCCGGCGCGCGCATGCTCGTCACCCGCTGGACCCTGTGTCCGCGGGGCGGCGGAATGCAGCGCATGGCCGGTGCCACCTTGTTCGGCGAGGCGTTGCCGGCGGTGGTGGTGCTGCCGGGCAACGAACCGGGTTGGGCGATGGCGGTGGCCGGCGAGGAACTGCTGGCCTGGGTGCGCGACTGCCACGATGCCGGCAGCCTGCTGGCCGGGTGCGAGGAGGGCGCGCTGCTGCTGGCCCGTGCCGGCGTGCTGGCCGGGCGGCCGGTGCGCCTGCCCAGCCTTGACCGCTATGCGGCACTGAACGCGATCGTGCCCAGCTGGCTGCCCAGCGAACGCACCCTGGTGGACGATGGCGATCTGCTGACCGCCGCCGGCACCGATGCCTGGAAGTACCTGAGCCTGCGCCTGCTCGCCCGGGTGTATGGGCATAGCGTGATGTCGTCCGTGTCCCAACAGCTGCAGCTGGTGATTCCGCGCACCGTGCAGGACGATCTGGAGCGCTTCAGCCCGAACTTCGCCCACGGCGACCGCTGCATTCTCAAGGCGCAGCGCTGGCTGCACGGCATCGCAGCGCGTGGGGTGAGCCTGCAGGACATCTGTGATTCGGCGGGGTTGGAGCCGCGTACCCTGCAGCGCCGCTTCCTGCGCGCTACGGGCATGCGGCCCATCGAGTACTGCCAGCGGCTGCGCATCGCCAAGGCGCAGATGTTGTTCCAGGCGGGCGGGGCGATCGACGAAGTGTCCTGGCACGTCGGCTATTCGGACCAGAGCGCGTTCCGGCGGCTGTTCCTGCGCATCGTCGGGACCACACCGGCGCGCTACCGGCGTCAGATCGTCAGCCAGCGACGCGAACGCATCGCAACCGCCCCGGCGCGCGTCGTGGAGACCATGCGCGCGGCATGACGTGCGGCGCTGCGGCTTGATCGCATCGGCGCATGCTGGGACCATGCGGGTCGGCCCGATACCGAAAGCGAAACGATGATCAGCAGTGTCGGCCCGGTGCCGTTGGTGGTGGTGTGGGTGCTGGTTGCGATGGGTGTGGCGATGCTGGTGGCGCGCGCGCTGCGCGGTGCGCCGCAGGAAAACGCGCCCACGCCGCGCAGTGTGTTGTTCGACATGCTGCTGGTCGGCCTGCTGGCCGGCCGTCTCGGTTTCATCCTGCGCTACTGGGCCGACTACCGCCACGATGGCTGGGCGGTGCTGCGCCTGGGCGATGGTGGTTTCCTGGCATGGGCAGCCATCCTGGTCGGCCTGGGCTGGGGCGCATGGCGCCTGCGGCGCTGGCCGCACCTGCGCCGCCCGGTCGCGGCCGGCGCGTTGGCCGGCGTGCTGTGCTGGGCCGCGCTGTCGGTGGGCAGTGGCTGGCTGCAGCGCGATCGCATCGCACTCCCCACGCTGGCGCTGACCCGCCTGGACGGTACCGCCGACACGCTGGGCGGCGCACACGCACAACCCACGGTGGTCAATCTCTGGGCCACCTGGTGCGGCCCGTGCCGGCGCGAAATGCCGGTGCTGGCCCGCGCCCAGCAACGCCATCCCGACCTGCGCTTCGTGTTCGCCAACCAGGGCGAGACCGCTGAAGACGTGCAGGCGTTCCTCAAGGCTGAACACCTGTCGCTGCACAATGTGCTGCTGGACGAGCCGATGCATGCCGCCGCCGCGCTGCAGGTACAGGCGTATCCGACTACCCTGTTCTTTGATCGCGACGGGCGGTTGCGTGACGTGCACCTGGGGGAACTCAGTGCCGCCGGTCTGGAATCCAAGCTCGTGCGGCTGCGATAGCCGCGCGGGTTCTTTTGTCTTTTGATCCCGGGAGTTGCCATGTTGTCCACATCCTTCCCTGCGCTGGGTACCGTGCTGAGCGCCGCGCTGCTGCTGGGCCTGTCCGGTTGCAGCCAGGCCCAGGCGCCGAAGGCGCCTGCCGCCGCCACTGCCGGCAAGCCGGGCGAGCGGCCGGCCGTGCTCAAGAGCATCGAACAACAGGGCTTCGAGGTGATGGGCGAGTTCGATGCGCCCGGCGGCCTGCGCGGCTTCGCCGGCGTGGTGGGCGGGCAGCAGCCGGCCGCCGCGTACGTCACCGCCGATGGCACGCACGTCCTGGTCGGCAGCCTGTTCGATGCCCAGGGCAAGGACATCGGCACCGAGCCGGTGGAGCGCCTGGTGGCCGCGCCGATGTCCGCGCGCCAGTGGGCCAAGCTCGATGCCAGCGCCTGGGTGCGCGATGGCCGCGCCGACGCGCCGCGCGTGGTGTACACCTTCAGCGATGCCAACTGCCCGTACTGCCATCGGTTCTGGGAAGCGGCGCGGCCGTGGGTGGACAGCGGCAAGGTGCAGCTGCGCCACGTGATGGTTGGCGTGATCCGCGAGGACAGCCCGGCCAAGGCGGCGGCGATCCTCACCGCGCCGAACCCGAGTGCGGCGCTGCTGGAGAACGAGCATCGGTTTGAGCAGGGCGGCATCAAGCCGGTGGCGAACCTGACCGCGGAAGTGGCCAACAAGCTCGACGCCAACCAGGTGCTGATGATCGAGATGGGCTTCCAGGGCACGCCGGGCATTCTGTTCAAGGATGACAAGGGCATGCTGCAGCGTCGTGCCGGCATGCCGCAGGGGCCGGACATGGACGTGGTAATGGGCCCGCGCTGAGTCGCACAGCCCAACTACATATCGCGCGCCGGTGCAATGCCGGCGCGCCGAACCGCCGCGCCGTGGTATCGCCAGCGCCGGTTGATCTGGATCAAGGAAGAAAATCCGGCGCGCACTAGCCTGTAGCGCATGCGGGATTCCTCAGTAGTTCTACTGGTTCCACGTCGCACGGCGGGTCGGTCATCGATTCGCCCGCAAACGTTCACGAACCTCTCACCTCGCCATTGGTACTCAAGCCGCTGGTATGCATGCCGAACGCGACATGCGATCCGGGATGAGGAGGGAATCCCACGCCGGTACCTGCGTCGTCGCCTCGCGACGTCGACGGGCAGCACTGTCTGTGATTCATGGAGGATGCAATGCGCCTGGCTGTCTTGACGTTGGCAGGTTCGCTCGCGCTGGTGGCTGTTCCGGCGCATGCACAGGATTCGGCCGAGGCGCTGCGTCAGGAGATCCGGTCGCTGCGGCAGACGCTGGAATCGATGGAAAAGCGCCTGGATGCCATCGAGTCGGGGCAGACAACGACCCCCTCCGCAGCAGCAACGCCCACACGCGTAATCCCGGCTCCAGGCGAGGTTGCCTCGCTTTCCGCACCCACCGGCAGCGCAGCGCATGTCCCCGGCAGCGGCCAGGCGATTCTGCCGCAGCGCGATTCGGTGGCCGATCCGTCCAGTGCCGCCTCGCGCCCGGACAGTGCTGCCGGACCGACCGATCCCGATCTCAAAGGCTTCTTCGCCGTGCCCGGCACCGATACGCTGATCCGCATCGGTGGCTACGCCAAGCTGGATGCAATCGCCGACGCGCGCGCAGCGGGTGACCAGGAACAGTTCGTCACCTCGTCGATCCCGGTAGGCAGCGCGCACCGCGATGTGTCCAACTTCACCCTGCATGCCAAGCAGACCCGCTTCAGCTTCGAAGCGCGGCGCCCGACCACGCACGGCAACCTGCGCTTCTACCTGGAGAACGACTTCTTCGGCAGCAGCGACAGCTACCAGTTCAGGCTTCGCCATGCCTATGGCCAGCTCGGCAACACCTACGCCGGGTACGGCTATTCCACGTTCATGGATGCCGACAGCCTGCCCGACACGCTGGACTTTGCCGGGCCGGGCGGCGCGGGCTATCTGCTGGTGGCCGGCATCCATCACAGCTTCGCATTGGGCAAGGGCAACACCCTGACCGTGGCCGCCGAAGACCCGGACACGCAGCTCAGCGCACCGGCCGACGGCGTGATGGCGGTGGACCGGTTGCCCGATGTCACCGTTACCGCGCGCATGGAACGCGACTGGGGCCACCTGCAGCTGGGGGCGGTTGCGCGCAGTCTGGGCTACGACGGCGATGACGGCGATGGCCGTCGTTTCGGCGGTGGCGTGCAGTTGAGCGGCTCTGCGTCGGTGGGCGAGCAGGATCTACTGCTGTTCGGCGCATTGGGCGGCAAGGGCCTGGGACGCTACACCGCCGACCTCACCGGGTCGGGCATGGATGCGGTGGTAACGGCCGACGGACGCCTGCAGGCGCTGTCGCTGTACGGCGGCTTCGTGGGCTACACGCACTACTGGTCGCCGCTGTGGCGGTCCAACCTGATCTACGGCCAGCTCACCGGCGGTCGCAATGCCGCGCTGGCGGCCGACGCCTTCCGGCAGAGCCGCTACGGGGTGTTCAACCTGCTGTGGAGCCCGGCCCCGTCCTGGACGATGGGCATGGAACTGCTGTACGGCCAACTGGAACAGCAGAGCGGACAACGCGCGGACACGGTGCGGCTGCAGGGCAGCCTGCAATACAACTTCATCAAGTAAACCCTCACGCCCGGCGCGACCGGGCCCATGCCTGGCAAAGGAGAAACCGTCATGGCAGAAGCGAAGAAAATCGGGGTGGTCGGTGCCACCTTCCTGGTGGCCGGCAACATGATGGGTTCGGGGGTGTTTCTGCTGCCCTCCAGCCTGGCCAAGATCGGCACCGCGTCGATCTGGGGCTGGTTGATCACCACCGCCGGCGCGCTGCTGCTGGCCTTCGTGTTCGCCAAGCTCGGCAAGCTGGCGCCCAAGGCCGGCGGTCCATACGCCTACGCGCGCGACTGGTTCGGCCCGTACATGGGCTTCCAGACCAATACCATCTACTGGTTCGCCAACTGGATCGGCAACGTGGCCATTCCGATCGCGGCGGTGGGCTACTTCAGCTACTTCTTCCCGATCCTGTCCGAGCCGCTGCCGCGCTGCCTGGCAGTGCTCGCGCTGGTGTGGGCGCTGAGCTTCGCCAATGTGATCGGGCCGTCCTTCGTCAGCCGGCTGCAGACGGTGACCACCAGCTTCGCGCTGGTGCCGATCCTGGGCATCGCGATCTTCGGCTGGTTCTTCTTCGACCCGACCATCTTCAAGGGCGCCTACAACGTGTCGGGCGAGTCCAACTTCGGCGCGGTGTCCAGCGCAGCGGCACTGACCCTGTGGGCGTTCATCGGCGTGGAGTCGGCGTCGGTCACCGCCGGCGTGGTCGAGAACCCGGAAAAGAACGTGGCCCGCGCCACCCTGGCCGGCGTGTTCCTGGCGGCCGTGGCCTACATCGCCAGCTCCTCGGTGATCATGGGCATGGTCCCCAATGGCGAACTGCAGGTGTCCGATGCGCCGTTCGCGCTGGCCGCGGCCAAGGCGGTCGGCGGGTGGGGTGGGGCGGCGGTGAGCCTGTGCGCCTTCATCGGCGCAGCCGGTTCGCTCGGTGGCTGGATCCTGCTGACCGCGCAGAGCGCCAAGGCGGCGTCGGACGATGGCCTGTTCCCGAGCATCTTCAGCCGCACCAACAAGGATGACGTGCCGGTCAAGGGCGTGCTGATCGTGGCGGTGCTGATGACCCTGGCGGTGCTGGTGACGTCCACCTCGGCCACCGCGTCGGCGCAGTTCGACGTGATCACCTCGGCGGCCGTGGTGCTGACCCTGCTGCCGTACATCTATTCCTGCGTGGCCTGCTACTTCGTGGTCGAGCGCTCGCACACGCTGGTGCATACCGGCGCGTTCTGGGTGCTGACCAGCATCACCGTCGTGTACTGCCTGTGGGCGATCTTCGGCTCTTCCGGCAGCATCGTGCAGTACGCCTTCCTGTTCGTGCTGTTCATCACCGTGTTCTACCCGTTCTTCAGCGAGGAGCGCCGCCGCCAGCGCGGCCTGCTGCCGACGCAGAACGCGGTGAGCAATCCCAAGCTTTCGTGACATTGCCCCAGGAGAATGCCTGTGTACTTCAAGTCGCTTGATTACCCCATCATCGTCATCGACGACGATTACGAGTCCCCGCGCATCGGTGGCATCCTGATCCGCGCCCTGGTCGACGAGCTGCGCAAGAATGACCAGCGCGTGCTCTGTGGCCTGACCCTGGCCGATGCCCAGGCGGGCGCACGTACCTACGTGGCTGCCTCGGCGGTGCTGATCTCCATCGACGGCACCGAGGACAAGCCGGAACAGTTCCAGCGGCTGCTGGGCTTCCTGCGCGAGCAGAGCGCGCGGCGCGGCGATCTGCCGGTGTTCCTGTACGGCGAACGCCGCACCATCGAGAAGGTGCCGAGCAAGCTGCTCAAGTACGTCCACGGCTACGTGTTCCTGTTCGAGGACACCAAGAGCTTCATCTCGCGGCAGGTGATGCGCGCGGCCGAAGACTACATGCAGAACCTGCTGCCGCCGTTCTTCAAGGCGCTGATCCACCATACCGCCGAGTCGAACTACTCCTGGCACACCCCCGGCCATGCCGGTGGCGTGGCCTTCACCAAGTCGCCGGTCGGACGGGCCTTCCACCAGTTCTATGGCGAGAACACGCTGCGCAGCGACCTGTCGATCTCGGTGCCCGAGCTGGGCTCGCTGCTCGATCACAGCGGCCCGATCAAGGAAGCCGAAAACGAGGCGGCGCGCAACTTCGGTGCCGACCACACCTTCTTCGTCACCAACGGCACCTCCACCGCCAACAAGATCGTCTGGCACGGTACCGTCGGCCGCGGCGATGTGGTCTTCGTGGACCGCAACTGCCACAAGTCGCTGCTGCACTCGCTGATCATGACCGGTGGCATCCCGGTCTACTTCACCCCCAGCCGCAACGCGCACGGCATCATCGGGCCGATCAGCCTGGACCAGTTCACCCCCGAAGCGCTGCAGCAGGCAATCGCCGCCAACCCGCTGGCGAGCAAGGCCTACAAGGCCGGCTCCAAGCCGCGCATCGCGGTGGTCACCAATTCCACCTACGACGGCCTGTGCTACAACGCCGAGAAGATTGCCGAGGAGATCGGCAGCGCGGTGGACTTCCTGCATTTCGATGAGGCGTGGTACGCCTACGCGGCGTTCCACCCGTTCTATGAGAACCACTACGGCATGGCCAAGGGCAAGCCGCGCGAGCAGGATGCGATCATCTTCACCACGCATTCCACGCACAAGCTGCTGGCCGCGTTCTCGCAGGCATCGATGATCCACGTGCGCAACGCCGCCACCCGCGAGCTGGACGCCGAGCGCTTCAACGAAGCGTTCATGATGCACACCACCACCAGCCCGCACTACGGGGTGATCGCCGCGTGTGACGTGGCGTCGAAGATGATGGAAGGCGCCGCCGGTGAATCGCTGGTGCAGGAAATGCACGACGAGGCCATCGCCTTCCGCCGCGCGATGCTGCACGTGCGCGAAGATCTCGGTCGCGACGACTGGTGGTTCAGCGTGTGGCAGCCGGACAAGCTGGAGCGCTCGTTGGCCAAGGGCGATGCCCCGGCACCGTTGGTGGCCAAGCGCGAGGAGTGGTATCTGCAGCCCAACGCGCATTGGCATGGCTTCGACGGGCTGGTCGAGGACTACGTGCTGATCGACCCGATCAAGGTGACCCTGCTCACGCCGGGGCTGTCGATGGACGGGGACATGGGCGAGCGCGGCATTCCGGCCGCGGTGCTGAGCAAGTTCCTGTGGACGCGCGGCATCACCGTGGAGAAGACCAACCTGTACTCGGTGCTGTTCCTGTTCTCGATGGGCATCACCAAGGGCAAGTGGAGCACGCTGGTCACCGAGTTGATGGCATTCAAGGAGCTCTATGACAGCAACGCGCCGCTGAGCCGCGCCTTGCCGCAGCTGGCGGCCGACTACCCGGCGGCCTACGCCGGCTGGGGCCTGCGCGACCTCTGCCAGGCACTGCACGCCTTCAACGGTGAGTTCGCCGTGCCGCAGGTGATGCGCGAGATGTACGTGGACCTGCCCGAACCGGTGTTGACCCCGGCCGAGGCCTACGACCATCTGGTGCGCGGGGAGATCGAGCGGGTCGACATCGAGGCCATCAGCGGGCGCATCGCCGGCACCATGCTGGTGCCGTACCCGCCGGGCATCCCGACGATCATGCCGGGCGAGCGGTTCGGCGCCACCGACGAGCCGATCATCCAGTCGCTGCGCATCGCCCGCGAACAGAATGCGCGGTTCCCGGGCTTCGAGTCGGACGTGCACGGGCTTATCATCGACCGCGACGGCGATACGCCGAGCTACAAGGTGGAGGTGCTGAAGGTCTGACGCCCGCGCGACGGACCCTCGGCAAGCGATGGATACAGCACGCGAGCAGCGGGTCCTCAAACTCTCCATCGGGGTGACGATGGCGGTCAGCGCCGTCGGTTTCGGCGGTGGCCTGCTGGTGGGATCGCAGGCCATCCTGTTCGACGGCGTCTACAGCCTGGTGGATGTGGCGCTGACCCTGGTGGCGCTGTCGGTGCTGCGGCTGGTGGCGCGGGAGGAAAGCCCGCGCTTCCAGTACGGCTACTGGCACCTGGAGCCGATGGTGGAAGCCCTGGGCGGGGCGATCCTGTCGCTGGCGTGCATCTACGCGCTGGCCAATGCGGTGATCGGCGTGACCACCGGCGGCCATGAAGTGAAAGCAGGGCCTGCCCTGGTGTGGGCGGCCGTGCTGTGTGTGAGCAACCTGGGCATGGCCGCATTCGTGCGTACGCGCGCGATGCGTCTGCAGTCGGCGCTGTTGTGGCTGGACGTGCGCGCCTGGCTGCTCAGCGGGCTGATGAGCCTGGCGGTGGTGGTGGCCTTCGCGCTGGCGCTGCTGCTGCGTGGTGGCGATCACGCGCATTGGATTCCCTACCTGGACCCGCTGGTGCTGGCCGCGATCAGCCTGGCGGTGCTGCCGGTGCCGCTGCGCAGTGCCTGGAAGGCGATGCGCGAGGTGCTGCAGGTGGCGCCGGACACGCTGGATGCGCGCGTGCAGGCGGTGATGAAGGCGTTCGTGGCCGAACACGGCTATCTGGATTTCACCAGCCACGTCGCCAAGATGGGGCGCATGCGGTTTGTCGAGATCCACATCCTGACCCACCCGGACACCGTGATCGGCACCATCGGCAGCGTGGATGCGCTGCGCGATGAGATCGCGCAGCGGTTGGACGCGCGCGGCAGCGAGTTCTGGCTGACCATCGATTTCACCGCCGACCCGGCGTGGACCTGAGCGGCTGCAGCGACCGCTACAGCCAGACGGAACGGCGCACGCTGACGTGGCTGATGCGGCCTTGGACGGTGTGGTAGGTCACGTCCAGCCCGCGTGTGAGCAGGGGCGATTCCTCGACGGGCACCCTGCACACCAGGCGATCTGGCAACGGTGGCTGGCAGCGGTAGTAGAGGAAGTCCGTTGACGTCGGATCGGCCGAGCGGCCGCGCATGGTGCGGTTGAGGCCAGCCTCTATCGTTTCCGCAGGCACCGCAACGCCGGGCAGGTCCAGTCCTGCGCTGTGGGTGAGCGTGTCGATCGGCGTCACGCAACTGCAGGCCGATGGCGAATAGCCGACCAGCGCCACGCCCGCCACCAGCGCCGCCACGGCGGCCGAGGACACCAGCAATATCGTGCGCATTGCGTTCCTCCGTGCGGGGGCCTTCGCCGGCATCCTCGCACGACCGGCCGCCACGGCGACAGCGCCGGCGGCGCGCTTGCATGGAATATACACAACATATATGGTGTATATATTGACCGTATTGGAGCACCCGCATGGGCATCGTCAACATCGATGACGCGCTGCACGACAACCTGCGCCGCGCCAGCGGCGTGTCCGGCCGCTCGATCAACGCCCAGGCCGGCTTCTGGATCCGCATCGGCATGCTGTGCGAGATGAACCCCGGCCTGAGCTACCAGGAGATCGTCAGCCGCGAGCTGCGCGCCGCCGGGGTCGACCCGGGTCTGTTGCCGGCGGTGCCGGCATGATCAAGACGCCGGACGAACAGCAGCGCATGCGCGAGGCCGGCCGGCTGCTGGCGTCGGTGTTCGAGGCGTTGGACCGGTTGCCGCTGGAAGGCATGAGCACGCTGCAGGTCAACGACTGGGTCGAGCGCTTCATCGTGGACGAACTGCAGGCGCGCCCGGCCAGCAAAGGCCAGTACGGGTTCGCGTACGTGCTCAACAGCTCGATCGACAGCGTGGTCTGTCATGGCGTGCCGTCGCCGACGGAGGTGCTGCGTGCCGGCAGCATCGTCAACCTGGACATCACCCTGGAAAAGGGCGGTTACATCGCCGATTCCAGCAAGACCTACCTGATCGGCGAGGTGGACTACGCGGCGCGTCGACTGGTGCGGGTGACCCGCGAGGCGATGTGGAAAGGCATCGGCGTGGTACGGCCAGGCGCGACACTGGGCGATATCGGCTTTGCCATCCAGCAGCACGCCAAGGCGCATGGCTACAGCGTGGTGCGCGAGTTCTGCGGCCACGGCATCGGGCGCGAGATGCATGAAGAACCGCAGGTGCTGCACTACGGCCGGCGGGGCGATGGCCTGGTGCTGGAGGAAGGCATGACCTTCACCATCGAACCGATGATCAACCAGGGCCGGGCGGGCATCGACATCAGCGAGGACGGCTGGACGGTGACCACGCGCGACGGCCGGTTGTCGGCGCAGGCCGAACACACCGTGCTGGTGACCGCCGACGGAGTGGAGGTGTTGACGTTGCGGACCGATGAACGGGGGGCGCACTGACGGCAGGGCCGTCAACCGTCGCTGCGGGTGGACACCAGTTTGAGGAAGGCCTCGTTCTGGTAGCGGCTCATGCGCAGCTGCTGGCCGGTGTCCAGCGTGACCACGTGATGGCCGTTGAACCAGGGGTGGATCGCCTTGACCCGGCGCACGTTGACGATGGCCGAACGGTGCACGCGCGCGAAGTGGCGGGGGTCCAGCCGCGCCGCCAGCGCGGTCATGGTCTCGCGCAGTTCATGCATGCGGTCGGCCAGGTGGATCTCCACGGTGTTGCGTGACGCCTTGATCCAGACGATATCGTCCACCGCGATCAACACCACGTGCTCGTCCACGCGTACCGGAATGCGCTGCAGGTAGTCGTCGCGTTGGCGCAGCGCATCCAGCGCCTGCAGGATCTGCGTCGAGGCGGGGGCGCCCGCAGTGGCCATCGCCGCGGCGAGCCGCGCCTTGGCCCGCTGCAACGTGGCCGCGAAGCGTTCGCGGCTGAACGGTTTGACCAGGTAGTCCACCGCATTGGCCTCGAATGCCTTGACCGCGTACTGCTCGTAGGCGGTGACGAAGACGGTGGCCGGCATCCGCCCGGCCCCGATGGTGGCCACGACATCCATGCCGTTGATCGCCGGCATCTGGATGTCCAGAAACACCAGATCCGGCGAGTGGCTGCGGATCGCCGCCACCGCCGACACCCCGTCACCGCACTCGCCGACGATCTCGATCTCCGGATCGTCGCGCAGCAGGCGCACGATGGCGTGGCGCGCGATCGGCTCATCGTCCACCACCAGCGTGGTCACGGTCATGCGGGCGACACGCCGGGATCGAACTCGGGCGCGTCATCGGCGCCGTCCAGTTCGCGGAACGGGACGCGGATGCGGCAGACCACCCCTTCGGGCCAGATCATGTCCAGCCGCACGTCCGCTGCGTCGCCGTACAGCTCACGCAGGCGCAGGCGGGTGTTGGACATGCCGATGCCGTGGCCGGCCGAGGCGGTGGGCTCGGCAGACAGCGTGCTGTTGCGGTTGCGCACCTCGATGCACAGCGCATCGCCGTCGCGCCGCGTTTCGATGTCGATGGTGTCGCTGCCCACGCGCTGGCCGATGCCGTGGCGCAGCGCGTTCTCCACCAGCGGCTGCAGGATCAGGCTGGGCACCGCGCAGTCCAGTGTGTCGGGGGCGATGTAGGTGCGGGTGGTCAGGCGGTCCTTGAAGCGGATGCGCTGGATGCCCAGGTACAGCTCGATCAGGTCGAGCTCCTGGCGCAGGCGGATCTCCTGCCCGTCGTAGTCTTCCAGAAACGCACGCAGCAGATCGCTCAGGCGCAGCAGCATGTCCTCGGCCGACACGGTGTCTTCGTCGAGCAGGGTGATGATGGCGTGCAGCGTGTTGAACAGGAAGTGCGGCTGCAGCTGTGATTTCAATGCCAGCAGGCGCGACTGCGCCAGCTCGGTGGCCAGCTGGCTGGCTTCCAGTTCCCGCCGGGCCTTCTCGGCATGGAAATGCAGGGCCTGCTGGATGGCGAACAGCGTCCAGTAGGTCAGCAGCCCGATGGCGAAGTGCTGTTCCAGGAAGTATCCCAGCTGTTCGACAAACCCGCTGGGCTCGAACAGGGTGGAGACCAGCGCGCCGACGACCATCGCGGCGAACGTCATGCAGACGCTGGCGACCACCTGCGCGCCAAGCCCGTGGAAGCGCTGGGCGCCGCGGACCGGGAAGCGTTCGGCGAGACGGAAGACGGCAGGGGCCAGGGCGGCCCAGGTGTACCACTGGATCAGCGACCAGCGGGTCAGGTCCCACAGCGGCCAGTCGGTGCCGGGCATGCCGCTGTTGACCGAGTTCTGCACGGCGAACACCACCGCCACCAGCGTCCACAGGGCGATGTAGCGTGACAGGCGGATCTGGGTAGTGCCGAGGCGGACGTTCATGCGGGGATTCCGGGCCACGCGTGTATGGCGAGCGCCATCTTAGGCAGGCACCGCGCGTGCGGGAAGCGCCATGACGGCCCATTACGATTGGTCCGCGCGGGGCGACGATTGGTCCCGGATCGATTGGCGGCGGTGCTGTCACGGCGCCTGATGCAAGTCTCCTTCACCGCTCCGGAGACACCGCCATGTACCTGATCCGTCCCGTTCTGATGATCGCGCTGACGCTTGTTCCGCTCGCCGTTCCGATGCGGGCCGCCGCCGACGCGACCCCCTACCTCGGCCTGCTCAACCGCGCCCACGACAGCATCACCGCCATCGAGGTGGCCCCTGCCGGTACGGCGGCATTCGCGCCCGTAGTGATCGCCCCGCTGCCCGGCGGCGGCGGCAGCACCACCGTGACGCTGGCCGGGCAGGGCTGCCGGTTCGATCTGCGGTTGGGATTCCGCAATGGCCGCCGCGCGGTCTACCACGGCGTGGACGTGTGCCGGGGCGATACCCTGGTCATCGCCCCGCTGCCGCGTTGAGCGGGCTCAGGGGTCGCCGGCCGCAGCGCGGGCCTGGATGACCTTGTCGATGGTGAAGCCGGGCAGCATCGCGCGCAGTTCCTCGATCATCGCCTGGCGCGAGGCCTCGGCGCCGTCAACCGGCAGGCCTGCTTCCAGCGCGCGCCGGTAGGTATCCAGACCGGCCGCCTGCAGTGCGGCGTCGCAGTGCGAGGCCGCCGCCAACGCGATCTCGGTGGCGCTGGCGGTGCTGCGGTGGTGCTGCTGCGCGTAGCCGAAGTGGCAACCCAGCAGCGCTGCCAGGGGCAGGTCCTGCGCGGGTGCGGCCTGCTGTGCCTGTGCCAGGACCGGTACGGTGCCCAACAGGGCGAGCAGGGCGATGCGGAGGCGGGGATGCATGGGGATTCCTGTCGAGGTGGGTCGTGGCGGGCGCGGTCAGGACGCACCCGGGCGATCGACCGGCGCCCAGTGTCCCATCCGTGCGGCGACCCATTCAATGAAGGCGCGCAGTTTGGCGCTCACGTGCCGGTTCGGCGGGAAGGCCACATGCATCGGCATCGGGTCGATCCGCCACTCGGGAAACAGGCGCACCAGGTCGCCCGTGGCCACATGCGGGGCGGCCATGTAGTCGGGCAGCCACAGCGCACCCAGCGCGGCCACGCCGGCGGCGAGGTAGGCATTGCCATCGTCGACCGACAGCAGATGGCGACCGCGCACGCTGACCTGTTCCTCGCCACGGTGCAGTGCGTACGGCCGCACGCTGCCGCTGCGCGAGCGCAGGTAGCCAACGATGCGGTGGGGTTCGTCCTGCAGGTCCAGCGGATGGGTGGGCACGCCGGCGCGGTGCAGATAGGCCGGTGCGGCGAAGATGCCGGCATGCAGGTCGCCGATGTGGCGCGCGACCAGCGATGGATCGGCGATGCCGCCACCGCGGATCACGCAGTCCACGTTCTCGTCGATCAGGTCCACGTCGCGGTCGCTGACGCCGAGGTCGAGCTGGATGTCCGGATAGCGCGCGTGGAAGTCGGGCAGGGCAGGCACCAGCAGCAGGCGTGCGAACGGCGCGGGGACATCGACACGGAGTCGGCCGCGCGGCACCGCCGCAGCGCTGGACAGGCTGGTCTCGGCATCGTCGAGGTCGGCCAGCAGCCGTCGCACACGCTGGTAGTAGGCCGCGCCGTCGGCGGTGACGTTGACGCGCCGGGTGGTGCGGTTGAGCAGACGCACACGCAGCCGCGCTTCCAGTTGCTGGACCAGCTGGGTCGCCGTGGTCCGGCTCATGTGCAGGGTCTGGGCGGCCTTGGTGAAGCTGCCGGTCTCCACCACGCGGGCGAAGGCGAGCATTGCGTCGAACCGGTCCATCTGCACTCCCGTCACGATTGTTTGGAATCCACAAACAGTGATGGTCAGTTTTGCCGGTTTATCAAGGGGCGGCGGCCGCCTAACGTGGGGCCATTCCCCCCGAACGGCCCGCCGCGGCCCTGGAGCAGACGATGGCAACACGCGATGTGGTTTTCCCGCCGGGCCGGCAGGCCCTGTACGAACGCAACCGCTACTCGCCGGCGGTGCGCGCCGACGGCTTCCTGTTTGTTTCCGGGCAGGTCGGCAGCCGTGAGGACGGGTCGCCGGAACCGACGGTGGAGGCCCAGGTGCACCGCGCGTTCGCCAACCTCAACGCCGTCCTGGCTGCGGCGGGCTGCAGTTTTGACGATGTGGTGGATGTCACTGTGTTCCTGGTCGATCCGGAGCGGATCTTCGAGCGCGTCTGGGCGATCGTGCCGACCTACTGGGGCCAGGCGCCGTACCCGGCCCTGACCGGCATCGGGGTGACGTGGCTGTACGGCTTCGATGTGGAAATCAAGGTCATCGCGCGGTTGCCGAAGGACTGATGCCGCGCGCCGGCGTTACATCGGCAGGCGCCAGGACTGCTTGATCTTCTGCATCGGGATCTCGGTCTTGACGCTCTGCACGCCCTTGATCCGGTTCAGATGGTCGACCTGGAACTGGCGGTAGGCGTCGAGGTCGGCGACCGCGATGCGCAGCAGGAAGTCGCAGTCGCCGGCCATCAGGTAACACTCCAGCACCTGCGGGAACTGCCGCACCGCGTCGACGAAGCGGTTGGTGGTGTCTTCGTCCTGGCCCGTCAGCCAGACCCGCGCGAACACGGTGAACCCCATGCCCACCTTGGCCGCGTCGAGCAGGGCCACGTACCCGCTGATGATGCCGGCCTCCTCGAGCAGGCGCACCCGGCGCAGGCACGGAGAGGGCGACAGACCCACCTGCTTGGCCAGCTCCACGTTCTGGATGCGCCCGTCCTGCTGCAGGGCGGCGAGGATCCGGCGGTCGATGGCGTCCAGTACCAGTGGCATGGAGATGGCCTGAAGTGAATGAATATTGGCAGATGATGCCATCAGGGCGTGAAGAAGGGGCATGAACGCAACCAAATGCCGAAGGGGATGGACGAAAATAGCGTCACTCCCACATTGTCGTTTCCGGCTCATGGACGCTTCTTCCGATACCCCCTTACTGCTGTCCACCACCGCACCGCCCCGTCGTGAGCTGTGGCGGGGGATGGTCGATGCGCTGCCGGTGATGGCCGGCTTCGTGCCGTTCGCGCTGGTGCTGGGCGCGCAGGCCACCCAGAAGGGCATGCCCGCGCTGGCGGTCTCGCTGATGACCGGGCTGAACTTCGGCGGCGGCTCGGAGTTCGCCGCCGTGGCCTTGTGGACCTCGCCGCCGCACCTGCTGCTGATCGTGGCGATGACCCTGCTGGTCAACAGCCGCCACCTGCTGATGGGCGCGATCCTGGCGCCGTTCCTGCAGCGCCTGCCGAAGCGCCGCGTGCTGCCGGCGCTGTTCTTCATGTGCGACGAAAGCTGGGCGATGGGCCTGGCCGATGCGCGCCGCAGCGGTGTGTTCAGCCTGCGCTACTACATGGGCGTATCGCTGGCGCTGTACCTGACCTGGATTGTCTCCACGGCGGTGGGCGCGCTGGTGGGGCCGCTGATCGGTGATATCGAGGCATGGGGTCTGCACATGGCGTTCCCCGCGGTGTTCCTGGTGTTGTTGCGCGGCATGTGGAAAGGCCTGGGGGCGGCACGGCCGTGGCTGGTCAGTCTGGTGGTGGCCGCCGGCACCCACCTGCTGGTGCCGGGTGCGTGGTACGTGGCGGCAGGTGCGGTCTCCGGCCTGATCGCCGCCTGGTTCTGGGCGAAGCAGTCATGATCGATGCGATGACCGTACTGACCATCGTCGGCATGGCGCTGGCCACCTACCTGACCCGTGTGCTGGGCTTTCTCGCGCTGCGCAACCGCACGCTCGGCGCACGCGCGGTGACGGTGATGGAGGCGGCGCCGGGGTGCGTGCTGATCTCGGTGATCGCGCCGCATTTCGTTGCCGAACGTCCTGCCGACCTGGTCGCGCTGGCGGTGACGCTGCTGGCGGCCACGCGGTTGTCGATGCTGCCCACGGTGGTCATCGGCGTGGTAACAGCCGGTGTGCTGCGCCATCTGATCGGCTGACGCGACGGCGCAGCGCGGCGGGCCTTCACGTGCCGCCGCACGCCGGGTGCCGATAGTAGGGGCTGTTCATGCTACTGGTTGCCGTTGCCCATGCCATTGATTCCCGAGCGCGTCCGGCGCTGGCCCCGGCCGTGGCGCGTGGCGCTGTTGTCGCTGCTGGTGGTGTATGCCCTGTACCTGGTGGCCGGCAACGTCTTCCTCAACACGCCCCTGTTCGATGCGGTCACCAACCGCAAGCCGGAAAAGTTCGCCATGCAGACCGGCGCGGCGCTGACCCTGGTGCCGGGCCATGCCATCGTCTGGAACGTGCGCATGCGTGGCCAGGCCAACCGCACCGTGTACATCTTCCGTGCCGACCGGGCCAGCGCATGGATCGCGCTGCCGGCGCTGTTGCGCCGCGAAGTACGTATTCCGCGGATCGACGCCCGCGGCGTGGAATCGGAAGTGGAGCGCGTGGATCAGCCGATTCCGCCGCCACCCCGCAGCGATCGCGGCTGGACCCTGCGGTTTGATGCGATCCACAGCGACAGCATCCGCAGCGGGCGCTTCGGCAAGCTGCTGGTCACCGGCCAGGGCAGTGGCACGGTCGGGTTCCTCAAGCAGCTGCGCGGCGGTCCGTCGGAGCTGTTCGATTCCACGGCCGCGTTCGACCAGGCGGTGGTGACCTTCGATGGCGTCAAGGTGCTGGACGACGCGCACCTGGAGGCACGTTTCCGCTACCCGCGCCATTACCGCGACGAGGCGCCCGGGCTGCGCAAGTTCGACATCACCTGGGCGCAGCTCAGGATCGATGCGCGCAGCCAGGGGCTGCGCCTGGATACGGCCGGCGCGCACATCAAGGTGGGCAGCGTGCCCTCCAATGCCCGGCTCAACGCCGACGTGACGATGGACCGCGGCGTACTCCAGCCGGGCAGTCGCGTGGTCTGGCGGGTGCCGGTGCATGCCGGCGTGCATGCCACCGATCGCGGTCTGCTGTCGCTGCAGCTGGATGTGGCCCAGGACATGCGCGTGCAGGCGCGGTTGCCGCGCGACCCGGACACCGGCAGCGAACTGCACGCCGATCTGCGCGTGACCGGGCGGCGCATTCCATTCCAGGCGCCGGCGGACCTGCTGCCGCGGCTGTCCGGGCAGGTAAGTGGCGCCTGGCAGTTCCAGTCCCTGAACTGGATCGCGGACCTGTTCGTGCGCAAGCCGTGGTTCCATCTGGACGGAGGAGGGTTGTTGGAAGGCGACCTGAAGATTGCCGAGGGTCAGCTCGCGCCGGGCAGTACGCTGGATATTCCGCAGGTGGCTGCGGTGGCCGAGGTGGCCGGTGTCCGCCTGCAGGGCGACGCCAACGCGCACGGCCGGATCGTGGCCGGTGCTCCCGCGCAGGCGCAACTGGACGTGGCCATTCCCCGGTTCCGCGCGGCACCGACGGCCACGCCGAAGGCGCTGCTGTTCGACGGCCGCGACATGGCGCTGACCCTGCGTGGTGATGCGCGGCTGCAGCAACTGCGCGACGGCATGCGCGCGCACCTGCGCTTCAACGATGCGCGGGTACCGGACCTGACCGCGTACAACCGCTACCTGGGCGGTGACAACGTGCGTCTGCTCGGTGGCACCGGCCTGCTCAGCGGCGATGTCGAGCTGGATTCGGCCGGACGGGTGGGCACCGGTCGCGCCGACCTGCGCGGCCGGGGTGCACAGCTGCAGGTGGCCGGCATGGCGATGCGCGGTGACGCGCAGTTGAAGGCGCGGGTGCAGCGGGCCGACTTCGACGCCCGGCAGTTCGACCTGGGCGGTACCACGGTGGATCTGCGCAACATCCGCGTCGGCGACGCCACCGCGCCGGCCAACTGGTGGGGCACCGTGGCGCTGCGCCAGGGCCACATCGATGCGGCCGCACCGTTCGAGGTGACCGCGCAGGCCGACCTGCGCCTGCGTGATGCAGGCCCGCTGCTGGGCGTGTTCGCCGAACGCAGTGCCTACCCGCGCTGGGTGCTGGGCCTGCTGGATTCGGGCGAGGTCCAGGCCAGCGGCCAACTGCGCTGGCGCAGTGGCGAGCTGTGGGTGGATGACCTGCAGGCCGAGAACGAACGGTTGTCGCTGCGCGCCCGGCTGGACCTTGCCCGTGCGCAGCGGCGCGGCAACCTGTACCTGCGGTGGGGCGTGCTGGGGGCGGGGATCGAGCTGGACGGCCAGCAGCGCAGGTGGCACCTGGCCGGCGCGCGCGAGTGGTACGAGCAGCAGCCGCGCGTGCTGCCGGCGGTCGGACCATCGCCGTAGCGCAGAGCTGGCGGGGCGCCGGGGTCAGGCGCTGCGGCAGGGCAGGGTGGAACCCGGCGTGGTCGGCCGCACGTCCTGTGGCGGTGTGTCCTGCGCACGCGGGTTGGTCACCCCGTCGCCCTCGGCCCCGGCGGCCAACTGGCGGGCCAGGTCGACGTTGGTGATATGGCCCTGCAGAAACAACAGCGCACCAAAGATGTTCATGTCCGGTCCTCCACTTGAGTGGAGTTGACGATAGGTGCAGGATGAGAGCCGAAAAAGCGACTTTTCCGCAACGTTGTCTTGAATTGGATTCAAGTCCACATGTCCCGCATCCCCCTCCAGGCGCTGCAGAATTTCGTCATCGCCGCGCGGCTGGGCAACCTCACCCGGGCGGCGGAAACGCTGAACCTGACCGTCAGCGCGCTCAGTCACCAGATGCGCCAGCTCGAGCAGCGGCTTGGTTATCCGGTGCTGCTGCGCCAGCCCCGCGGCGTGGCCGTCACCGCCGAGGGCCTGCGGCTGCTTGACCAGATCGGGTCGCACCTGGATGCGATCGGCCAGGCGGTGCAGCCGTTTGCCGCGCGCCACGACCGGGTGCTGACCGTCAGCGCGCTGCCGTCGATGACGTCCAACTGGCTGGTACCGCGGCTGGGTTCGTTCGTGGCCGCGCACCCGCAGATCGAGCTGAGTCTGGAATCCAGCGAGCGCCTCATCGACTTCGAGCGCCAACTGCAGATCGATGCCGCGCTGCGGGTCGGCGCGGGGCAGTGGCAGGGTCTGGTGGCCGAGCCGTTGTTCGACGAGTGGCTGGTGCCGATGGCGAGCCCGTCGCTGGTCGACCGCATGGGCGGGGTGACGGGCAGGCCGTTGTCGCACTGGCCGTTGCTCGGCGACCCGGACGGCGAGTGGCAGCGCTGGTTTGCCCTGGCCGGCGATGCGCCGCCGGGCCGCTACGTGGCCATGCTCAATGATTCCGAGGCGCACCATCGCGCCGCGCTGGAGGGCGTCGGGGTGGCGCTGGGGCGGGTGACGCGGGCGCGCCTGCTGCTTGATTCCGGGCAGTTGATCGCGCTGTCGCCGCACCGGCTGCGGACGCGCTGGTCGCACTGGCTGGTGTATCCGCCGCGCTCGGCATCGCACCAGGGCTTCCTGACGTTCCGTGCCTGGCTGCACGCGCAGGCCGTGGAGCACGCTGGCCACATGCAGGCGATGGCCAGCGCCTGAGTGCCCCGCAACCGGCGGGGGAACTCAGGGCGCCGTCATGTCGCGATATACGGCCGCGCTGCTCAGGACCTTCAGCCCGTCCGGGCCACTGTGCAGCACCCGTTGCTCGCCCACGGCCTGTTGCCACTGCAGCTGGAAGCCATCCTGCGCGGGCAGGCGGCCGGCCAGTGCCACCAGGTGGTCGCGGGCACCGGGGCCGTCGCTGTCGAACTGGCCCCAGCGCACGCCGTTGCAATGGATGATCAGCCGGTAGCCACTCATGCGCACGTCTCCAGCCATGTGGTGAACAGGTCGCGTGCGGCAGCGGCGAGCGGTGCGCCGTAACGGGCCGCCTGTTCGCGCAGCACGCGCGGATCGATGCCGGCGGCGTGCAGCTCGTGGGCATGGCCGATCAGCCAGGCCTCGATGCGGCGTGCATCCACCTCCGGATGGCATTGCAGGCCAAGCACGTGCGTGCCGACGGCGAACGCCTGCTGCGCGCAGGCCGCCGTGGCGGCCAGACGCTGCGCGCCGGGCGGCAGCGTGAACGCTTCGCCATGCCAGTGCAGCACCGGAATGCCGGCCAACGCACGCAGCGGCGAGGCCATGCCGGCATCGGTAAGCGAGAGCGGGGCGAAGCCGATTTCCTTGGCGCCCATCGGCGCGACCTGCCCACCGAGTGCGCGCGCGATCAGCTGCGCTCCCAGACAGATGCCGAGGGTCGGCCGCTGCTGCTGCAGGCGGCGCTGCAGCTGCGCCAGCTGCAGGCGCAGGAACGGGTAGGTATCGGTGTCATTGGCACTGATGGGCCCGCCAAGCACGATCAGCAGGTCGGCGGTTTCAGCGGCGTCGAGTGGATCGATGCCGGCCTGCAGGGTCTGCAGCTGCCACCCCCGTTCGGCCAGTACCGTGCCGAGTGTGCCGCAGTCTTCGAAGGCGACGTGCTGGATGGCGACGGCGCGGCGGTGGGGCGCGGCACTCATCGGCCAGGCTCCGTCGCAGGCGTGGGCCAATAAACGCTGTCCGGCGTGCTGCGCGCGCCGAAGATGGCCTGGCCGACGCGGACCACGGTGGCGCCTTCCTCGATGGCGATCTCGACATCGCCGGACATGCCCATCGACAGGGCATCCAGGCTGACCCCGGCCGGGAGCTGCGGCGACAACCGGTCGCGCAGCTCGCGCAGGCGCACGAAACAGGGCCGTACCTGGGCGGGGTCGGGGGAGAACACCGCCAGGGTCATCAAGCCGCGCACGCGCAGGTTCGGAAAGGCGGGCAGCTGCTGCACGAAGTCGGCGACCGCGATCGGGTCCAGCCCGTACTTGCTGGCTTCGCCGGAGGTGTTGACCTGCACGAACACGTCCAGGGTGCGCTGTTCCACCGCCAGGCGCTGATCCAGCGCCTGGGCTACGCGCAGGCTGTCCAGTGCCTGGAACTCGCTGGCGAACCGCGCCACGTCGCGCGCCTTGTTGGTCTGCAGATGGCCGATCACCGACCAGCGCAGCCCGGCCAGGTCGGCCATCGCGGCGGCTTTGCGCTGGGCTTCCTGCACCTTGTTCTCACCCAGCTCATGGCAGCCGGCCTGCCAGGCCAGCCGCAGGCGGGCTTCATCGACGGTCTTGCTGACCGGCAGCAGCCGGACGCCCGCCGGGTCGCGACCGGCGCGCGCGCAGGCGCGGGCGATGCGTTGACGGACCACGTCCAGGTTGTGGGCGATCTCCTCAACGGTGGTGGCCTGGGGCCAGTCGGGTGGGGCGAGGGGCATGGGGGACTCCAGTGTGCGAAACTGTCACGGGACAAACGTTATATTGACATAGGACAAAATGAAAATCACCGGCCAGACTGCCGCTGCGGTCTTCGAGAGCATCCGCCAGCAGATCCTCAGCGGCGGGCTGCCGCCGGGCTGCAGCCTGCCGCCGGTGCGCGAGCTGGCGACGCAGCTGGAGATCAACCGCAATACGGTGGCGGCCGCTTACAAGCGGCTGGATGCCGCAGGACTGGCCGTTACCCAGGGGCGCCGTGGCACCGTGGTGGCTGCCCGTCCGGTGGCGGCGGCACAGGAGGGAAGTGCCGCCGGGACGACGCTGTTCGACCTGTCCAGCGGCAATCCCGATCCGCAGTGGCTGCCGGATCTGCGCGCGCTGCTGCCCGCGCGTGCGCCGCGGTTGTACGGTACGCCGACGCTCGATCCCACCCTGGCCCAGCTCGCGCGGGCGCAGCTGGACCCGGATTGCCCGGCCGGCTATGCGCTGGAGCTCAGCCACGGCGCGGTGGACGCCATCGAGCGCGTGCTGGCCGGCTGGCTGCTGCCCGGCGACCGCGTGGCGGTGGAGAATCCGTGCTTTCTCGGCAGCCTCAATACGCTGCGGGCGGCCGGGCACGCCACGGTTGCGGTGTCCATCGATGAGGAAGGCATGCAGCCGGCGTCGCTGGCCGATGCGCTGGCGGCAGGCGCCCGCGCGGTGCTGCTGACCCCGCGCGCGCACAATCCCACCGGTGCCTGCATCAGCGCGCGCCGCGCCCGCGCGTTGCGCCAGGTGCTGGAGCGGTATCCGCAGGTGCTGGTGCTGATCGACGATCATTTCGCCGGATTGTCGCAGCAGCCGTATCACTCGGTGCTGCCACCGGGCACGCAGCGCTGGGCGCTGGTGCGCTCGCTGTCCAAATCACTGGGGCCGGACCTGCGCCTGGCGCTGCTGGGGTGCGATGCCGATACCGCGGCCCGGTTGCGCCTGCGGCTGGCGCCGGGGACCGGTTGGGTGAGCCATCTGCTGCAGGATGCGGCGGCGGCGGCGCTGGGCTCGGCCCGGGTACTGGCCCGCGTGGCCAAGGCCGGGCGCGATTACGCGCAGCGGTGTCAGAGGGTGCAGGCCGCGCTGCACGAGCGCGGCATCGCGACACCGGCGGTGATGGATGGCCTGAATCTGTGGCTGCCATTGGCACAGGACAGCCAGCCGCTGGTACTGGCGATGGCCCAGCGTGGGTGGCAGTTGCGCGCCGGCGAGGTGTTTGCGGTGCAGCCGGGTGTGCATGGCGTGCGTATCACCACGGCCAGCCTGGGCGCCGCCGATGCGCGGCGTCTGGCGGTGGACCTGCAGCAGGTGCTGCAGGCTCAGGGCGCGCTGGGGGCGTTCGGCCGCACGTAGTGCGATTGGCCGTTGTCGCCCACAAAGATCAGTTCGGGTCTGCCCTGCCACGAGGTCAGCATCGCGCCGGTGCTGTTCTGGTGTTTGATCACCAGCGTGGCGCCACGGTCGGGATTGGCGGTGACCTTGAACACTTCCGTGGTGCCGGTGGCATCGTCCAGGGTCAGGATGGCTTCGTCGCCGACATCGGCCGTGCCATAGCCGCCGCGCTCGGAACCGTCCGCGCCGATCAGGATCAGACCGGACAGCGGCGAGGCGCGTGGCCCTTGCGAGACGCCTTTGCTGAGCGGATCGGGCACCGGTGCGCCAAGGATCACGCGGGCCTGGCCGGTGCCATCTTCGATGATCAGCCCGCGCGCGGTGATGACACGGTCGTTCGCCTGGCTCCTGTGCAGCGCGTACGCCGTCCAGCTGGACACGACCAGCGCGAGACTGGCAACCACCAGGGTGGTAAAGGTGAGCGCGCGCGACATGGCTTCTCCGGGTCCTTGGAAAGCGCCGACGATACCGAAAGCTTCGCGCGCCGACCAGTCGGAAAATGCCGCATCGAGACGATGGACGTCACGTTATGAGCGAATGTATCGCGATGTATCGCAGCATGCCGCGTGGAGGCGTCAGTGGAAGTCGCGACTGTGCGTGCGCACACCGTCGATCAGACCACCGATGTCGTGCATCTGCCGCACGATCAGGTGCTGCACGCCGTCCACGCGTTCGAGCCGGCCATCGATCTGCATCAGCCGCGCTTCCACCAGCACGCGGTGCTGGCGGTCGGCGATGCGCCGCCAGACCACGGCATTGACCATGCCGCATTCGTCTTCGAGGGTCAGGAAGGTGACGCCGCTGGCGGTCTGCGGGCGCTGCCGCATGCGCACCAGCCCGGCGAAGCGCACGTTGCGCCCGTGCGGCAGCGCGGCCAGCTCATCCGAACGCAGGCAGCGCTGCTGCTGCAGCTGCGGGCGGACGAACGACACCATGTGCCGGCCCAGCGTGGTGCCGGTGCTGTTGTAGTCGGCCTGCATGTCGTCGAACGCGGTGGGAGCGGGCAGTGCCACCTCGGCTTCGTCGGTGGCGCGCGCCTGCGCGAACAGCGGCAGCGGCGTTTCAACACCGGAGACATCCCAGCGCGCACGATGGCGGTGGCCGCTGAGTCCCTTCAGCGCACCGGCATCGGCCAGCAGGCCCTGGTGGCGCCGATCGAGGCGGGCGCGTTGGCTGAGGTCGGCGACGCTCTCGAACGGCCCGCGTTGACGTGCCTGCACCAGTGCGGTGGCGACCGCTTCGCTGAAGCCGTCGATCATGCGCAGGCCCAGGCGGATGCCGAACCCGGCACCGGCCACGGCCGCCGGCACCAGCGTGCAGTCCCATGCGCTGTGGCAGGCATCCACGGGCAGTACCGGCACGCCGTGGCGGCGCGCGTCCTGCAGGATCTGGTCGGGCGTATAGAACCCCAGCGGCTGGCTGTTGACCAGGCTGGCGGCGAACGCGGCCGGGTGGTGGCACTTGAGCCAGCAGCTGACATAGGTGATCAGCGCGAAACTGGCCGCATGGCTTTCCGGGAAGCCGTAGCTGCCGAAGCCCTTGATCTGCTCGAACAGGCGCTCGCCGTAGTCGCGGCTGTAGCCTTTGCCGATCATGCCGGCGAGCAGTTTGTCCCGATGCGGTTCCAGCCCACCGTGGCGCTTCCAGGCCGCCATCGAGCGGCGCAGCGCATCGGCCTCACCGGCACTGAAACCGGCCGCGGCAACGGCCAGCTGCATCACCTGCTCCTGGAACAGCGGCACGCCCAGGGTGCGTTTGAACACTTTCTGCAGGGCCGGCGGGTAATCGATCTCTTCGACACCGCTCTCCTTGAGCTGCTTCCGCCGGTTCAGATACGGATGCACCATGTCGCCCTGGATCGGACCGGGGCGCACGATCGCCACTTCGATCACCAGATCGTAGAAACAGCGCGGCTGCATCCGGGGCAGCATCGCCATCTGCGCGCGCGACTCGATCTGGAACACGCCCAGGGTGTCGGCGCGGCAGATCATGTCGTAGGTGGGGACGTCGTCGGCCGGGATGGTGGCCATGCTCATCGGCGGTTCGCCATGCGCCTGCAGCATTGCCAGGCATTTGCGCACGGCGGTGAGCATGCCCAGCGCCAGGCAGTCCACCTTCATCAGCCCGGTGGCATCCAGATCATCCTTGTCCCACTGGATCACGGTGCGCTCGGGCATGGCCGCGTTCTCCACCGGTACCAGGGTGGACAGCGGATGTTCGGAGATCACAAAGCCGCCCGGATGCTGGGACAGATGACGCGGGAAATCGACCAGCTCGGCGGTCAGCGCCACCACCCGCCGCATCAGCGGCGTGTCCGGGTCGAAACCGCGTTCGCGCAGCGCGTCGGGCAGCGGTTCGTGGCTGCTCCAGCGGTCCAGGCAGGCGGCCAGCTCGTTGACCTGGTCCGGTGGCAGGCCGAGCGCGCGGGCCACATCGCGCACCGCGCTGCGCCCGCGGTAGCTGATTGCCACGGCGGTCAGCGCGGCGCGTTCGCGGCCGTAGCGGTTGAACACGTACTGCAGCACTTCCTCGCGCCGCTCGTGTTCGAAATCGATGTCGATGTCCGGTGGTTCGTCGCGCTCGGCGGAGATGAACCGCTCGAACAGCAGTTCCATGTGGCTGGGGTCGATCTCGGTGACGCCCAGCACGTAGCACACCGAGGAGTTGGCGGCGGACCCGCGGCCCTGGCACAGGATCTCCTGGCTGCGCGCGAAGCGCACGATGTCGTGCACGGTGAGAAAGTAGGACTCGTACTGCTTGGTCGCGATCAGGGCCAGTTCGTGTTCGATCTGGGCCCGTTGGGCCGGTGTGGTGCGTTCGCCCCAGCGCCACTGCATGCCGTCCTCGACCAGCGCGCGCAGCCAGCTGGCCGGGTCGTGCCCGGCCGGCACCAGTTCGCGCGGGTAGGTGTAGCGCAGCTGGGACAGGTCGAAGTGGCAGCGGGCGGCGATGCGCAGGGTTTCTTCCAGCAGCGCGGTGGGGTACAGCAGGGCCAGCGCCTGGCGGGAGCGCAGGTGGCGTTCGCCATTGGGGAACAGGCGCCAGCCGGCGTCGGCGAGCGTGCAGTGGTGGCGGATGGCGGTGAGGGTGTCCTGCAGCGCGCGGCGGCGGCGCACATGCATGTGCGCATCGCCGCTGGCCACCAGCGGAATCCGGTGGGCCTGGCCGAACTGCTGCAGCGCGCGCAGGCGCGCTTCATCGTCGGCCTCGCGGTGCAGCTCCACCGCCAGCCACAGCCGCTGCGGGAAGCACGTCTGCAGCCAGTCGGCATCGGCCGGGTCGGGGCTGCGGTCGACCCATAGGCACAACAGGGTGGCATCCAGCGCCTGGATGTCGTCGCGCAGGCAGCGATAGGTGCCCTTGGTCGCGCGCCGGCGGCAGGTGGTGATCAACTGGCACAGCGCGGCGTAGCTGGCCAGATCGGTGCACAGCAGCACCAGCCGCGGGCCATCCTCCAGCTGGAACTCGGCGCCGGTGATCAGCGCCACGCCGTGGCGGCGCGCGGCCTGCCAGGCACGCACGATGCCGGCCAACGAACATTCGTCGGTGATCGCCAGCGCCTGGTAGCCCAGATCCCTGGCCCGCGCGAACAGCTCCTCGGCGGTGGAGGCGCCGCGCTGGAAACTGAAGGCCGACAGACAGTGCAGCTCGGCATAGTCGGGCAGCGGCATGTTCATGCGAACCAGCCGTGCAGCATGAACGGGCCGGCGCTGGCGTCGGGCGCGGTGTAGGCCCAGCCGCGTTGGCCCTGCGCGGTTTCCACCACGTAATAGTCGCGGCGCACATCGTCCGCGTCCCACCAGCCCGATTCGATCCGCTCCGGCCCGGAGAGGACGCGCAGATGGGGATCATGCAGCGGCTGGGGCTGCGGCAGCAGCCAGCCCGGGCGCAGCGGCAGCGCGGCCGGCGGCGTTGCCTTGACGGTGGTCCCGGCATCGCCGCTGGCCCGTTCCGGCCGGTGGTCGGCGCGCAGCCCAAGGCCCTGCACGGCGTCGTCGCCCAGACGTGCACGCAGGCGTTCGCGCACCTGCTCCCACGGCATGGCCTGCTGCGGGCGCGGGTCGAACAGGTCGCGGGCGGCCGGCACGAACGGCGGCAGCCGCTCGGCCTGCAGGCGCAGGCCGCGGCTGCCGGCGGGCAACGCCAGGTGATCCACGCGGTTGCGCGCCAGCTCGAACAGCATCGCCGCATCGCGTTCCGGCGCCAGCAGGCCGATCGACAGGCGGGTGTCGGGATGGCCGTCGTGCTCGAACCACAGGTCGAACTGCTGCACGCCGCCATCGCGGGAACACAGGAAGGCCGCCAGATCGGCGGTCAGGCGACGCAGCGGGAACAGCAGTGCCTGCGTGGAGTCGATCTCGTACTCGAACTCGATCCGCGCATCGAACCGGTCCGGGGGCTGGAAGTAGCGCAGCAGCGGCGACTGCAGGCCGCGCAGCGCATCCAGATGGGCCAGCACCTGCGGCGCGAAACGCCGCGCCAGGCTGTCACGCGGCACCGCGAAGGCGGCCCCGAGCGTACGCAGGCCCGAGCGCGCCAATACCGTGACGGCATCGGCAGGCAGGCCGCTGCGTTCGATCGGCACCGGGTCCAGGGCAGCCAGCAGCTGGCTGTCGTCCACACCCAGGCGCGGGTGCAGGTGGGTAAGCACGCAGGCGGCGTAGGGATTGGGCGCGGCCACCAGGCGATGGCGGAAACCGAGCTCCTGCAGGCCCTCGCGCAGGCGCTGCTCGATGGCCGGCCAATCGCCGAACAAGGCACGGCTGGCGCCGATCTCCAGGGCCAGCGCATGCGGAAAATCCAGGCTGACCTGCGAGCTGATGCCATACAACCAGCTGGCCAGCAGCTGGCGGGTGGCCTGTTCGGCGCGCGGATCGTATTCGACGCAGACCAGCTCGCCGGTCAGTACCTGTGCGGCCGACAGCAGCATGCCGCGGCGCAGCCCGAGCTGCCGCGCGCGCGGGCTGACCGCATGCAGCATGCGCCGCTGTGCCGGCCCGCTGACCAGCACCAGCGCGAGCGAAGGATCGGGCTGCTGGCGCAACGCCGTATCCAACGCCAACTGCGGCAGCAACAGGCAGGCCCAATGCATGGCGGCGGCTCAATGCGCCAGCGACAGCGGCAGCGGGTGTGCTGGGGGCCGACCGCCACGGCACTTGAGGACCTGCACCTGGCCATCGTCGACCTGCAGGCGCAGCGCGGCCGGAGACGGATTGCGGGCCTGGCGCGCATCGCGGAAGGCGAAGCCCAGGCATTGGCCGGTTTCGGCAGCCACCTGCAGCCGGCGCAGGGCGCGGTCATCGCCCTGCGGCCAGCACAGCACCGCCGCACAGGCGGCCGAGCGCAGGCATTGTTCGGCGGCCCACAGCGCCTCACGCGGGGTGGCCCGGACGATATGCACCTGGCCCAGCGCCAGCCCGGCGCCGGCCCAGGCCGGGGCATGCGGTTGCCACGGCGGGGCCACCAGCACCACCGCCTGCTGCTGGCTCAGCCGCGCAAGAGTCGGCCAGACCAGCCCCAGCTCGCCCTGGCCCGGGCTGGAGAGCAGGATTTCAGACAGGGCCGACGGCGGCCAGCCGCCGCCGGGCAGGCGGGCGTCCAGCGCCGGATGGCCGGTGGGGTGGGGCGCCTCGACCGGCGCCGTGCGTGGCTGCCCGCGCCAGACCTGGCGGCTGGCCAGCAGGTCTTCCAGGGCCCGTGCGGCGCCCATCAGCGGGCCTCCCGGGAGGGCTGGAGCAGGCGCGGGCGGGCACGGAGCAGGGGCATGGCGGCGAGTATCGGCAAGGGCGGTATCACGGGCTGATACCGACAATCCTACCGCCAATGAGTCAAATTGCTAATGAATTTCCCCGGCCCGTGTCGTCCGCGCCCACAGCACCAGCGCCAGCGCCGATACCACGGCACCGGCACCGCAGACCGCGCTCCAGCCGTGCGCGGCATACAGCGCACTGCCGGCCAGGGCGCCCAGGCCGCTGCCGGCCGCGTAGAACAGCATGTAGGCCGCGATCGCCTGGGCCTGGGCCTGTGGGGCCGCCGCCAGGATCAGGCTCTGGTTGGTCACATGCAGCGCCTGCACCGCCAGGTCCAGCAGCAGCACGCCAAGCACCAGCCAGCCCAGGTGCACGGGCAGCGCGGCCAGCGGTGCCCAGCTGACCAGCAACAGCAGCAACGCCGCGCCCGAGACGCGCCTGGCATGGCCCTGGTCGCTCCAGTGGCCGCTGCGTGCCGCCGCCAGCGCGCCGACCAGGCCGACCAGCGCGAAGGCGCCGATGGCGGTGTGGCCCAGCGCATGCGGCGGTGCGCTCAATGGCAGCGCCAGGGTGCTCCAGAACAGTCCGAACGCGGTGAACATCAGCAGTCCCAGCATGCCGCGCCGGCGCAGGACCGGCTGCGTGCGCAGCAGCGCGGGCAGCGACAGCCGTGGCGATGCGGCGGGCACGGCCAGCCGCGGCAGGCGCAGCCACAACAGCACGCCGGCGATCACCATCACCCCGGCCGACAGCCCATACACCGCGCGCCAGCCGCCGATGTCGGCGACCGCGCCGGCCACCACGCGCGCCAGCAGCAGCCCGATCACCACGCCGGCCTGCGCCGCGCCCACCACGCGGCCGCGTTCATGCGGCGAGGCGGCCGCCGCGGCGTAGGCGATCAGGCCCTGGGTCATGGCCGTACCGAGCAGGCCCACCGCAAGCATGCCCAGCAGCAGCGTCGTCGCGCTGCCGGCCAGCGCCACACCGAGCAGGGCCACAACCAGCGCACCGTTCTGGGCGGCCAGCAGCCGGTGACGGCGGAGGCGGTCGCCCAGCGGCACCAGCCACAGCAGCGCGGCCACCGAGCCGAGCTGGGTGGCCGCGATCACCGCGCCGATCCGGGCGGTGCCGATGCCCAGGTCGGCGGCGAGCGCGTCCAGCAGCGGCTGGGCGTAATAGACATTGGCGACGCTCAGGCCAGCGGCGCAGGCGAACAGCAGGATCAGCGGCGAGGCGGTACGGGAACAGGGAGCAGCGGTGGACATCTCGTGGTCTCAAAATAGAACCAGTTGATTCTGACCCTTATGGTTCTAAAATGAAACCATCAAAACGGAGCGCCGCCATGCACGATCCCAATCTGACCTGCCCGGTGGCCCGGGCGCTGGACGTGGTGGGCGACCGCTGGTCGCTGCTGATCGTGCGCGACGCCTTCGACGGCGTGCAGCGCTTCAGCGATTTCCAGCGCAGCCTGGGAATGTCGCGCAGCATGCTGAGCCAGCGCCTGCAGGCGCTCACCGATGCCGGCATCCTGGTCCAGCAGCCGTCGGCCGACGGCGGCCGCTACCTCCATTACGCGCTCACCGACCAGGGCCAGGCCCTGTTTCCGCTGGTGGTGGCGCTGCGCCAGTGGGGCGAAGGGTTCCTGTTCGCAGACGGCGAACCCCGCTCGGTGCTGCACACCCGCGAAGGCGGCGAACCGTTGGCACCGCTGCGTCCGCGCGACCTGCAGGGGCGGGTGGTCGACAGTGCGCAGACCGTGGTGACCAAGCCCGTGGCCTGACGCGATGGGCCCGCGATGTGAACGCGGTGTTGACAGCGATGAACGGGCTCGCCCACTCTTCGCATGGGAGCGTCGGTTCGCCGCCGCTTCCGGCAGTGCGGCTGTTACGACGGGCGGAGGGGCCCGGGCGTAGCCGCCACTGACCTGCATCACCCCGGTCCGGGCCCTTGCGGCTCGCGGCCCGCCGGTATGGCGCTGCACCCTTCTGCGGCAAGACTCCCTGGATTTATTGCGCAAGCAAAGGTGTTTCGCCCGCTCATGAAAACGATTTCAAAGCCCCTGGCCCTGACGGCCGCCATCGCACTCTCGCTGTCCGCCACGGCGCTGGCCGCGCCGCCCAAGGCCATCGCCGTCGGCGATGCCTTCACCGTGCTGAGCCTGGAACAGGCGCCCGAGCGCATCGATGCCACGGTGCTCGCCGACCAGCTGCAGGCCCTGCAGGTGGACGCGCTGACCATCGGCAACGTGGTGCGCGCGGCTGATGCCGCACCGGCCGCCGACCCGTTGCAGGTGCTTGCCGACCGGCTGGGTTACTCGTACCGCTTCGTGACCTCCACCGCCGACGCCGCCGAGCGTCGTGGCAGCATCGTGATCGCACGGTTGCCGGTTGAAGCCGAGCTGGACAGCGCCACGGGCGGTCTGAACTACCTGCGCTTGAACGATGGCGCCCATGTGGTCGCGCTGTACACCCGTAGTGCCGCCGCCGCCGGCGGTGCGCCGGTCAAGCCGCTGGTGGACGCCACGCGCCTGGGCGCGCCGGCCGTGCTGCTGGGCGCGGTCGATGCGGAAGGCGCCACGGCCGCCGGCTTCGACTCGGCCGCCACCGGTTCGTATTTCAGCCAGGGCTTCGAATCGGCCACCAGTACCTCGGTGAAGCTGCGTACCGATACCGGCAGGCAGGGCGTTGCCGGCACGCTGCTGACCCTCGGCTATGCCGCCCCGGTGGGTGGGGAGCAGCCGTGGATGGACACCGGCCTGAGCGCCGACGCGCGCGCGGCGCTGCTGGTCGCGCAGATGACCGTCGATGAGAAGTTCCAGATGCTGCACAGCTACTTCGGACTGGGCAAGGATGGTGGCCCGCTGCCGGAAGGTGCGGTCGGCTCGGCCGGCTTCGTGCCGGGCGTTCCGCGCCTGGGCATCCCGGCGCAGCAGTCGGCCGATGCCGGCGTCGGCGTGACCAACCCGGGCGGCCTGCGCAAGGGCGACCATGCCACGGCCATGCCGTCCGGTCCGTCCACCGCCTCGAGCTGGAACCCGCAGATCGCCTTCGCCGGCGGCGCCACGATGGGCCGCGAGGCCTGGCAGCAGCGCTTCAACATCCTGCTGGCCGGCAGCGTCAACCTGCAGCGCGATCCGCGCAACGGCCGCAACTTCGAGTACGCCGGTGAAGATCCGCTGCTCGCCGGCCGCCTGGTCGGTGAGTCGATCCGTGGCGTGCAGAGCCAGCATGTCATTTCCACGATGAAGCACTTCGCGCTCAACGACATGGAAACCTCGCGCAATTTCCACAGCGCCGAGATCGGCGAGCAGGCAATGCGCGAGTCGGATCTGCTGGCCTTCGAGATCGCACTGGAGGCGGGCAAGCCCGGTTCGGTGATGTGCTCGTACAACCGCATCAACGGCACCTACGGCTGCGAGCACGACTACCTGATGAACCAGGTGCTCAAGCAGGAATGGAAGTTCCCCGGTTTCGTGATGTCCGACTGGGGCGGCGTGCACAGCGGTTCCAAGGCGGCCCTGGCCGGCCTGGACCAGCAGTCGGCCGGCGAAGTGTTCGACAAGGCGGTGTACTTCGATGAACCGCTGCGCCTGGCCGTGGCCGGTGGCGTCGTGCCGCAGGCGCGCCTGGACGACATGGTCGCCCGCATCCTGCGCACCATGTTCGCGCACGGCAACTTCGACCTGCCGCCGCAGCACCAGCCGATCGACGACGAGGCCGGCTTCCTGGCCGCGCAGCGCACCGTGGAAGAGGGCAGCGTGCTGCTGCGCAACGCCGGCGACCTGCTGCCGCTGGGCAAGGACGTGCAGCGCATCGTGATCATCGGTGGCCATGCCGACAAGGGCGTGATCGGTGGCGGCGGTTCGTCGATGGTGGGGTGGACCGCACGCGGCACCAACGCCGTGCCGGGCGTGCTGCCGACCACCTGGCCGGGCCCGGTGATCTTCCATCCGTCCTCGCCGCTGGAGGCCCTGCGTGCAGAGCGTCCGGATGCGCAGATCAGCTATGTCGACGGGCGTGACGTGGCCGCTGCCGCGCGCGCTGCGGCGGCCGCCGATGTCGCCATCGTGTTCGCCACGCAGTGGTCGGCCGAGTCGGTCGATCTGCCGCACATGCAGCTGCCGGACAACCAGGACGCGCTGATTGCCGGCGTGGCCAAGGCCAACCCGAAGACCGTGGTGGTGCTGGAAACCAATGGCCCGGTCGAGCTGCCGTGGCTGCAGCAGGTGCCGTCCGTTCTGCAGGCCTGGTACCCGGGCATCCGCGGCGGCGAAGGCATCGCCGCACTGCTGACCGGCAAGGTCAATCCGTCCGGCCGCCTGCCGGTGACCTGGCCGGTGGATGCCAGCCAGTTGCCGCGTCCGCACGTGAACGGCCTGGGCTTCACGCCCAAGCAGAAGCCCGACGACACCATCGACTACGACATCGAAGGCGCCAACGTCGGCTACAAGTGGTTCGCCGCCAAGGGCCTGGTGCCGCAGTTCGCGTTTGGCCACGGCCTGTCCTACACGCAGTTCGGCTACGACAACCTGGCGGTGACCGTGGAAGGCCAGCGTCTGGTGGCCACCGTGGACGTGCGCAACACCGGCAAGGTGGCCGGCGCGGACGTGGCGCAGCTGTATCTCACCCTGCCCGAAGGCAGCGTCACCCCGATCCGCCTGATCGGCTTCCAGAAGGTGATGCTGCAGCCGGGTGAGAGCCGCCGCATCCGAATCGAGGCCGAGCCGAAGACCCTGGCCAGCTTCGATACCGCCGACAAGCAGTGGAAGATCGCCGCCGGCCGTTACCAGGTGCAGGTGGCGCGTTCAGCCACCGATCCGGTGCAGCACGTGGACGTGGCGCTGGACGCAACCGTCGTACGTTGAGGAACACCGGCAGGCACGACGCAACGTCGTGCCTGCCGCTCACTCCGGCAGGTGCTGGCGCAGGTGCGCCAGCAGCAGCTGCACCCGCCGCGAGGGCTGGGCAGTGTCCGGGAACACCGCATACACGCCCTGGCGCGGGAAGCGGTGCCTGCGCAGGATCGGCAGCAGCCGCCCGCATGCAAGATCGTCGTCGATCAACCACTTCGGCAGCACCGTCGCCCCGGCCCCGGCCAGCGCGAAGGCGCGCAGCGTGGACGCGTTGTCCACCGTGACCACCGCATCGGCGGGATTGCAGGCAAAGATCTGATCGCTGCCATCGGGGGCGATCAGCGGCAGGTCCGCCAGGCGCGGATACCCCAACCGCGGCAGCGTCCGCACCCAGTCCGGATCATCGCGCGCGGCCTCGTCCGGCAGCGATGACAGCACCGAGGGCGCAGCCACCGCGCACAACGCATGCTCGTCGAGCAGGGTGGCACGCAGCCGCGAGTCGGCCATGCGTCCCAACCGGATCGCCAGGTCGAACCGTTCCGGAATCAGGTCGGCATGCGCCGGCGAGGTCGACAGGTGCAGGCGCAGCTGCGGGTGCAGGGCACGGAAGCGCTCCAGCAGCGGTACCACCTTGGCGATCGCATACTCGGGCGTGGTGGTCAGGCGCAGCGTGCCACGCAGGTGCTGTTGTTCGCTGCGGGCTTCCTCGATGGCCAGCTCGGCGGCAGCGAGCATCGCCGTGCAATGCTGGTGGAAGCGCTCGCCCGCTTCGGTCAGCGCCAGGCTGCGCGTATTGCGCACCAGCAGGGTCACGCCCAGTTCCTGCTCCAGCCGTTTCAGGTTGAAGCTCACCACCGCCTTGCTCTGGCCCAGCCGTTGCGCCGCCGCCGTGAGGCTGCCGGCATCGACCACGGCCTTGAAGGTATCGAAGCGGTCCAGGCTGACCATCGCGTCGTCCGGGTGTCAAAAACGGTTTGACAGTCTTGCATCGGATGTTCGGTTTATCCAGCGCCGTTACGCGCGCATGCTGCCGCCTCGTTTCCGGGAGTGCGTGATGTCGTATCGGGCCAAGGTGGAGCTGCTGTACCTGCTGGGTTTCTCGCTGGACCTTGTCAACATGTTCATCGGCAGCGTCGCCTATTCGGCGATCGCCGCAGACCTGCACGCCTCGGTGCCCCAGCTGGCGTGGATCGGCAACGCCTACATGCTCGGCCTGACCCTGGTGATTCCACTTGGCCACTGGCTGGCCGCGCGCATCGGCGAGCGCCGGGTGCTGTGCCTGTCGCTGGCGCTGTTCACGGTGGGTGCGCTGCTGGCCGGGACCGCACCCGGCATCGGATGGCTGATCGGCTGGCGGCTGCTGCAGGGGCTGGGCGGCGGGCTGTTGATTCCGGTGGGGCAGGCGGCGGCCTACCGCGAGTGCCCCCCGGCCGATCGTGCGCGCCTGACCGCCCGCATCATGGCCGTCGCGCTGCTGGTGCCCGCCCTGTCGCCGGCCCTGGGCGGGCTGCTGGTGGAGTGGGGCTCGTGGCGTGGCGTGCTGCTGGTCAGCGTGCCGCTGGCCGTGGTGGCGCTGGTGCTGGCGGCGTGCTGGATCCGTCCCGCTGTGCCGGCGTCTGCACCCGCGTTGGACCGGCGCGGCCTGCTGCTGGGCGCCGTGGGTCTGAGCCTGTTGCTGATCGCACTGAGCCTGCTGGCCGAACCGGAACAGCGGATGGCGGGCGCCGCGCTGCTGGTCGTCGCTGCGCTGGTGCTGTGGGCCTACGCCCGCGGTGCGCGCCGGACCACGCATCCGGTCCTGCACTGGTCGCTGCTGCGTCATGCCGGGCTGCGCCTGGCGATGCTGGTCTATCTGCTGGTGCCCGGCACCTTCATCGGCACCCAGCTGGTGGCCACGCTGCTGCTGCATCGACAGGGCTACGGGCCTGCGGCCATCGGCGGGTTCATGCTGCCCTGGGCGGTCGCCTCGGCCTGCGCGATCGCCACCACAAGGCACTGGCTGCCACGTATCGGGGCGCGGCCGCTGTTGAGCGCCGGCATGGGCTGCCAGGCGGTCGGCATCGCGCTGCTGATCGGCGTGCAGAGCGGTCAGCCGGGGCTGCCCGTGGTGGCCTTCGCGCTGATGGGCCTCGGCGGCAGCCTGTGCAGCAGCAGCGCGCAGACGCTTGCGTTCCAAGGCCTGGCGGATGCCGACCTGCAGCCGGGCAGCGCGCTGTGGAACCTCAACCGCCAGCTCAGTTTCTGCCTGGTGGCGGCGCTGCTGGCCTGCGTGCTCGGCGCGCTGTCTGCCGTGCTGCCCCAGCGCGCCTTTCCCCTCACGCTGCTGCTGGCCAGCGGCATGACCCTGTTGCCGCTGCTGCCACTCTGGCAGCGTCCGGCGGCGTCTCTTTCCCCACGAGCGACATCCCATGACTGACATCCCCGATTTTTCCCAGGCCGCTTTCGACGAGGTGCGCGCGCTGCACGTGCTGATCGAAGACTGGTTCAACGCACGTCTGCCCGCCGATGCGCTGGACGCGCTGCTGGCCTGCTTCACCGACGACTTCAGCATGGTCGGCATCGGTGGCGTGCGCCTGGACAAGCCGGCGCTGGCCCGGTTCTTCGCCGCCGCGCATGGCGGCCGCGCTGGCCTGCGCATCGCGGTGGACGACCTGGCCTTCCTGGCGTTGCCCGGCAACGCCTGCGCGGTGCGTTACCGGGAAGACCAGACCGGCGCGCAGGGCAGCACGCGGCGCGAGGCCCTGGCGCTACTGCGGGCCGATGCAGGTGGCGTGCTGCGCTGGCAGGCTTTGCACGAAACGTCGGTTGGCAGCTGAATGCGATCCGGGGCGGTGCCGGACGACCTTCGGCACCTACCGTCCCGGCCGGCCCGGCGCTAGGCTGCGGAGGTTCGTCGCCAACCTGCCGGGAGAGAGCCCATGCGTGTCCGTGTCGTGCCTGTCGTGCTGTTGAGTGTCCTGGTTGCGGCCAGTGTGTCGGCGCAGACCTCGCCGATGACCCCGGATATCCCGGCCAAGGGGTTCGTGACGCCCACCGCCAACAATGACTACGACAAGCGCGTGGTGATGGTGCCGATGCGCGACGGCACGAAGCTGTACACCGTGATCGTGGTGCCCAAGGGCGCCAGGAATGCGCCGATCCTGTTGACCCGCACGCCGTACGACGCCGCCAACCGCGCCAGGCGCATCGACTCGCCGCACATGCGCGACATCCTGCCGCAGGGCGATGAGGTGTTCGTCGATGGCGGCTATATCCGCGTGTTCCAGGACATCCGCGGCAAGTACGGCTCCGAAGGCGATTACGTGATGACGCGGCCACTGCGTGGGCCGCTCAATACGACCCGGGTGGACCACGCCACCGACGCGTGGGACACCATCGACTGGCTGGTCAAGCACGTGCCGGAAAGCAACGGCAAGGTCGGCATGCTGGGCTCGTCCTACGAAGGGTTCACCGTGGTGATGGCGCTGACCGATCCGCATCCGGCCCTCAAGGTGGCCGCGCCGCAGAGCCCGATGATCGACGGCTGGATGGGCGACGACTGGCTCAACTACGGCGCCTTCCGCCAGGTCAACTTCGGTTACTTCACCGGCCAGCTGGCCAAGCGCGGCAAGGGGCCGGCGATTCCCAGCGTCGGCTATGACGACTACACCACGTTCCTGCGTGCCGGCTCGGCCGGCGACTACGCCAAGGCCAACGGCCTGGATCAGCTGCCGTGGTGGCACAAGCTGATCGAGCACCCGGCCTACGATGCGTTCTGGCAGGAGCAGGCACTGGACGCGCGCATGGCGAAGACGCCGTTGAAGGTGCCGACCATGTGGCTGCAGGGCTTGTGGGACCAGGAGGACATGTGGGGCGCGGTGCACAGCTACGCCGCGATGGAGCCGCGCGACACCGGCAACACGCTCAACTACCTGGTGATGGGCCCGTGGCGGCACAGCCAGGTGAACTATGACGGCTCGACGCTGGGTGCGCTGAAGTTCGATGGCGACACCGCGCTGCAGTTCCGCCGCGACGTGCTCAAGCCGTTCTTCGACCAGTATCTGGTGGACGGCGCGGCCAAGGCGGATACGCCGCCGGTGCTGATCTACAACACCGGCGAAAACCACTGGGATCGCCTGCAGCAGTGGCCGCGCACCGCCGCGCAGAACAAGCCGCTGTACCTGCGCGCAGGCGGGAGGCTGTCCTTCGATGCGCCGCAGCCGGGTGAGGCGACGTATGAAGCCTATGTGTCCGACCCGGCCAAGCCGGTCCCGTTCGTGCCGCGCCCGGTGCGGTTTGCCGACCGCGACATGTGGACCAGCTGGCTGGTCAAGGACCAGCGGTTTGTCGATGGTCGCCCCGACGTGCTGACCTTCATCAGCGAACCGCTGACCGAACCACTGCGCATCGGCGGCGCGCCGCAGGTGAACCTGCAGGCGGCCACCAGCGGCAGTGACAGCGACTGGGTGGTGAAGCTGATCGACGTGTACCCCGACCAGACCCCGTCCACGCCGGAAATGGGCGGTTACGAGCTGGCGGTGTCGATGGCGATCTTCCGTGGCCGCTACCGCGAGAGCTTCAGCGCGCCCCAGGCGATCGCCGCCAACCAGGTGCTCGATTACCGCTTCGGCCTGCCCACCGCCAACCATGTGTTCCAGCCGGGCCACCGGGTGATGGTGCAGGTGCAGTCCAGCCTGTTCCCGCTGTACGACCGCAACCCGCAGACGTTCGTGCCGAACATCTACCTGGCCAAGCCGGGCGACTACCAGAAGGCGACCCAGCAGATCTGGCACGCGCCGCAGCAGGCCAGCTTCATCTCGCTGCCGGTGTATTGACCACAAGCGCCACGGCCAGCCAATCCGGCTGGCCGTCGACGAACGACTGGTCGCGCGGGGCCAGTGCCGGCGCGTGCGATGCATCGAATGCCCCTGTGAGCAGGGCGACCACCGGGGCATCGTCGATCGCGCCCAGCGTGCTGCCGCACTGCGCGCAGAAGGCGCGGGTGGACTGCGCGGACGAGCGATAGCGTGACGGCGCGCCACCCGGGCCGACCCACTGCACCTGGTCGGCGGGAAAGTCGACCCAGGCCGTCAGCGGGCTGCCGGTGTGGCGGCGGCAGTCCTCGCAGGCGCAGGTGTGCGGGTTGCCCGGTGTGCCGCGGGCTTCAAAACGTATGGCGCCGCAGAGGCAGCCGCCGGTCCAGACAGAGACATCCATGTGGTGATCCTGGCAACGCGTGGCCCGCAGTGTAGCGGGCCACGCGCGCCGCGCCTCAGCCGGACACGCTCGGGTAGTCGGTGTAGCCATGCGAGCCGCCGCCGTACAGCGTGTTCGGGTCCAGGTCGGACAATGCCACGCCCAGGCGCAGGCGCTCGACCAGGTCCGGATTGGCGATGTACGCGCGGCCGAAGGCGATCATGTCGGCGTAACCGGACGCGATCGCGTCGGCGGCGGTGTCCTTGGCATAGCCGTTGTTGGCAATCCAGGGGCCGCGGAACTTCGCACGCAGCGTCGCGTAGTCGAAGGCGATGTTGTCGCGCGGGCCGCCGGTGGCGCCTTCGATGACATGGATGAAGGCCAGCCCGCCAATCGCGTCCAGGCGCTCGACCGCACGCTCGAACAGCGGCTGCGGCTCGCTGTCGTGTGCATCGTTGGCGGGGGTAACCGGCGACAGGCGTACGCCGGTACGGTCGGCGCCGATCTCGGCCGCCACCGCGCGCACCACCTCATCCAGCAGGCGGGTGCGGTTCTCGATGCTGCCGCCGTAGGCGTCGGTACGCTGGTTGCTGCCATCGCGCAGGAACTGGTCGATCAGGTAACCGTTGGCCGCATGGACTTCCACGCCATCAAAACCGGCAGTGATCGCATTGCGCGCCGCCTGTCGGTAGTCCTGGATGATGCCGGGAATCTCATCGAGCGCCAGCGCACGCGGTGCCGACACATCCTCGAAACCCTTGGCGGTGAACGTCTTGGCCTTGGCGGGGAGCGCGCTGGGGGCCACCGGTGCCTGCCCATCGGGCAGCAGGCTGGTATGCGAGATGCGGCCGACATGCCAGAGCTGCAGCACGATCCGGCCACCGCGCGCATGCACGGCGGCGGTCACGCTGCGCCACGCATCGATCTGCGCCTGGCTGTAGATGCCCGGGGTGTCGAGGTAGCCCTGGCCCATCGGGCTGATCTGGGTGGCCTCGGCAATGATCAGGCCGGCGCTGGCGCGCTGCTGGTAGTACTCGATGGCCAGTGGGTTGGGCACGCGGCCTTCGATGGCGCGGTTGCGCGTCAACGGGGCCATCGCGATGCGGTTGCGTACCTCGATCGCACCCAGCCGGGTGGGGGTGAACAGGGGGCCGTCGGTGGAAGATGTCATGTGCATGCCTTGGGGGAGGGCGCTGCCGTCGGCAGCGTGGACAGACGAGATGTGGACGTACGACCGCCAGCATAGGGGGGCGTGCGTTGCAGCGATGGGAAGCATTGTTGCGGGTGCCTGTGTGCACGTTCTGTAACGCATTCCGGGGGTAGGGTGGTTGTCATGCAGGCACGGCCTGCCGCTGTTTTCCAACCCGAGGTACAACGTGATGATTGATTATCAGCTCAAGGGCAAAGTGGCCATCGTGACCGGCGGCGTCTCCGGCATCGGCCTTGCCGCGGCCGAACTTCTGGCGGCCTCCGGTGCGGCGGTGGCGGTCTGGGACCTGAAGGCCGATGCGGTGGAGAAAACCGCCGATGCGCTGCGCAGCAAGGGCGTCAACACGCTCGGGATCGCACTGGACGTGACCGATGAAGCGGCGGTCGAGGCAGCAGTGCAGCGCACCGTGGCGTCGCTGGGTGCGCTGGACATCGCGGTCAACAACGCCGGCATCGGCGGTCCGTCGGCAAGCAGCGGCGACTATCCCGTGGACGGCTGGAAGCGCGTCATCGACGTCAATCTCACCAGCGTGTTCCTGTGCCAGCGGGCGCAGATCCAGGCGATGCGCGCGGCGGGGAAGGGCGGCAGCATCATCAACATGGCCTCGATCCTTGGGCAGGTCGGGTTCAACAACTCGGCGGCCTACGTGGCGGCCAAGCACGGCGTGGTCGGCCTGACCCAGACCGCGGCCTGGGAACATGCGGGCGACCGTATCCGGGTCAACGCGGTCGGTCCCGGTTTCATCGCCACGCCGCTGCTGGACAAGATGGACCCGGCGGTGCGCAAGGCACTGGAGGCCAAGCACGCGCTGGGCCGGCTGGGCACGCCGGACGAAGTGGCGGCCCTGGTGGCCTGGCTGGCCAGCGACGACGCCTCCTTCGCCACCGGGACCTACTACGCCATCGATGGGGGCTACCTGGCCCAGTAACTGCCGTGACGGTCTGTGCGGCGGGGCGTGCGGGCGGTTTCACGGTCCCCAGACGCCATCCTCTGCAACGCTCGGCATCTCTACTGCCGGGCGACGCCAATGATGGGACTGGAACAAGATCTGTCGATTCTGCTGCGCATCGCCGCGGCGATGGTGTTCGGCGGGCTGATCGGCATCGAGCGCGAGATGGGCCGTCATGCGGCCGGGCTGCGCACGCACATGCTGATCGCCGGTGCGGCGGCATTGATCGTCGGCCTGGGCGACAGCATCGCCGAGCACTTCCAGCAGGAGCGCTACCGCGACCTGCTGCAGGTCGATCCGGTGCGTCTGATCGAAGCGGTGGTCGCCTGCGTCGGCTTCGTCGCAGCCGGCACCATCCTGCGCGGTTCGCACGAGGATCAGGTCAGCGGGCTGACCACGGCCAGCTCGCTGATCATGGCCGCCGCGATCGGTATCGCGGTCGGCATCGGCGAGTACGTGATCGCCATCGGAGTCACGCTGCTGTGCCTGATCGTGCTGGCGGTGTTCCGCAGGATCGCCAAGAAGATTGAACCGACGCTGTGACGGCACGCGTAGCGTCCCGTTGATCGTCTCACCCGACCGCGATGGGTCGGAACGGGGCCGGCAGGCGGCCCCGTCGGGTACGACACGGTCGATCAGAACCGCTGCTGATACTTCATGTACACCATGCGGCCGATGTCAAATCCGCCGTAGTAGGGGAAGGCGCTTTCCGGACTGGAGAACATGATCGGCCCCTGGTGGTTGAACAGGTTGTTGGCGCCCAGCGATACGGTCGCGTTCCACGGCGCCTTCCAGCGCACCTGCAGGTCATGGAAGGTGTTGCTGCCCACCTTGCGGATGGCATCCGGTTCACCGTTGGCATGGTGGTCGGGCGCCGTGCACGGGCGGTTCGGAACGCAGCTTTCCTTCATGCCGGAGTAGTACCGCAGGCCGTAGCGCAGCCCCCAGTCGCCCTTTTCCCAATCCACGCCGAGCGTGGAGCGCACGCGGAAGATGCCCGGCGTACCGACCATGCCGATCATGATCGTGTCGCCCGCGGCGTTGTTGCCTTCTTCGTCGTACTGACTGACATAGCTGCTTTGCCAGTCCAGCCGGATCTGGCCGACAGACAGTTCCGGGAGACGGTAGTTGATTCCGAGGTCGTAGCCCGAGGTTTCCAGCCTGCCGAGGTTGGTGAGGCCGTAGACGATGCCGTTGATGTGTCCATCGGGCGCGCGCGAGGTGCCTTCGCACCGTTTGGCGTTGCCGAGGACATAGCAGTCGCGCAGGATACGGTCCACGCTGTCCTGGATGATCAGGTTGTCGATCTTGTACTGGTACCAGTCCAGCGAGATGTCGAGTCCCTCCACCCAGCGCGGACTCCAGACCAGCCCAACGGTGCGGCTGGTCGAGGTTTCCGGTTTCAGGTTGGGGTTGGACTGGTTGGTGAACACGTCCGGCGTCTGGCAGGGGTAGCCGGTGCAGTCCTTGCCCCCTTGGCCCTGCTGCGTGTAGCCGATGGGAACGCCGGCGGCGTTGCACGCCGCGTTGCCATTGACGCTGTTGGTCGCGCCGACACCGCAGGGATCGGTGTACGACTCGAAGCTGGAGCCGGCACCACCGTGCAGGTCGTCGATGCTGGGCGCGCGGAAGCCGGTGGCGACCGTGCCACGCAACAGCAGTTCGTCCAGGGGGCGCCAGGTCAGCCCAAACTTGGTGTTCAGGGTCTGCCCGAAATTGCTGTAGTCCGACTGGCGGGCCGCCAGGCTGAGGCTCAGTTCGCGGGCGAACGCCAGGTCTTTCAGAATCGGCACATTCAGCTCGGCATAGAACTCGTCGAGCGAATAGCTGCCTTCCGTCGTGGTGGCGGCGAGGCCGGTGCTCTCACCGGATTGCTTGAAGGCATCGGGCACGAAGCGGCCCTGCTCGCGCCGATGCTCATAGCCCACCGCAACGCCGACTTCGCCGGCCGGCAGGTCGAACAGGGTGCTGACCAGGTTGGCGGTGTAGCTGGTGGTGGAGGTGGTGCCGGTATCGGTATAGAAGGGGAACAGGAACTCCTGCAGGTCAGGATCGGAGAGCGACCCCGGGCCGGGGGCGCCCGCGGGCAACAGCGGATTCCACGGTGTGCAGTGGATGTCTTTGGCCGTTCCGCAGTCCGGGCTCAGCGCACGCGCCATCGCCAGGTAGCTGGCATCGCCGTGGCCGGTCTTGCTCAGCTGGTTGCGGTTGTACAGCCCGCCCACGTCCCAGTCGACGGCGCGTCCGGCCAGCTCCACGCTGCCCTTCAGTGCACCGCTTACACGGAAGGTCTGCAGGTCGCTGCGGGTGGTGCGTGGGACCTCCCACAGGCGGCGGTTGAAGTTCGTGTCGACACCATAGGGATTGAACGGGCTGTCGGCGGGGAGGGTGTACTGAACGGGGTAGCCCGCAACCTGCTGGTCGGTGATGCGCTGGTTGTACATTGCCTCACCTTCCAGCCGCACGGTGTCGCTGAGGTCGTACCAGCCCGTGGCGAACAGCGAGCGGCGTTCGACGCCGGTCTGCACCATCATCTGCTCGTGGGCATTGACCCGGTCGCTGTCATCGGTGCGGCGATAGTCGCCCGGATTGGCCGGATCGCCGCCGTCGTTCAGTGTCCACCAGACCGGCTTGACGCCATCGCCGGGCGTACTGCTGCAGGGATTGCAGTGCGATCCGTTCTTGCCGATCGCGCTCCAGCCCGAGCCGGGATAGTCGGGGCCGGCATTGCCATCGCGGCTGAACCAGCGGTCCTTGGCCCAGACCGGGTCGTCCTTGGCATGCTCCAGCGCGACGGTGATGCCGCTGCGCTGGCCCTGCGCGCCCATCCGCAGGGAAAGCTGCTGATTGTTGCCGTCCCCCTGGCTGAACCGGCCACTCGACACGTTGACTTCGAGGCCGTCGAAGCCGGCATCGGTGATGATGTTCACCACGGCGGCAATCGCGTCGGACCCGTAGACTGCCGACGCACCGTCCTTCAGCACCTCGATGCGCTGGACCATGCTCATCGGAATCTGACCCAGGTCCTGCAGGCCGGCGGTGGTCGCACCCAGGCGGCGTCCATTGAGCAGGACCAGGGTGCGCGCCGCCTTCAGATTGCGGATGTTCACATAGTAGCCGCCGACGTTTTCGCCGGAGGCCAGCGCGTCGGCGCGGGAGATCGCCGGCGCACCGGCTGAACTGAGGTTCTGCAGCACATCGGCGATGCTGGTGAAGCCCTGTCGTGCGATGTCGTCGCGGCTGACCACCAGGATCGGCTGGCGGGTCTCGGCATCGGCAGCCCGAAGGCGTGAACCGGTGACCTTGACCTGGTCCAGGGTGGTGGGTTCATCGGCGGATGCCGCGGCCGGGGCAAGGGCCATGCAGATGGCGACGGGCAGCAGCTTTGCGGGGCGTACGACGGGCAACGTCAGGTTGAGCATCAATCTCTCCAGTGGATCCGGGTGTGCGAAAGGCGCGGTCCAAACGTTACTGTTTCGTTGTCACTCAGCCTGTACGCGATGCGCGGCGGACATGTGCGACTTGAGCTTTAGTGCGCAACGCGCGGACCTGGCAGCGGTACGCCGATGCCGTGACACCAAAGTGCGCGCGGAAGGCCCGCGCGAAACTGCAGCCGCTTTCGAATCCGCAGGCCGCGCCGACCTCACCGACGATCAGATCGCTGTCCAGCAGCAGTGCCGCGGCGTGTTCCATGCGCAGACGCACGCCAGCGGCCTGCGGGCTCTCGCCGAACACGCCCTGGTAGGCTTTGGAGAAGTACCAGTAGGACAGGCTGGACAGCTCCGCCAGCTCCCCGATGCTGACCACCCGGTCGACGTTTCCCTGCAGCGTCAGATGGGCGCGGCACAGCCGGCCGAGCACGTGGCGCTTGCGATGGAGCGAGCGACCCGGACAGCGGTCTTCCTGCAACCCCATCGGCCGCTGCAGATGGACGACGTGGCGCAGCAGCGCCCGCAGGGCCGCATCGCCGCCGGCGCGATCGTGCGCTGGTCCGCGGACCAGCTGACGCCAGAGACGAACGGCGATCTGCAGATCGTACCGGGCCATCGCGCCACAGCCGGGATAAAGCCGGCACGCATCGGCGTTCAGCAGTTCAAGCGCGGTGCCGTGCAATGCCACGCCAATGCAGATGGCGTGACGGTCTGCCTGCAGGCGCGGCTGCGAATGGCGGTCGAGCACGATCCAGTGCCCGGCGTGCAGGTGGAAGCGACCCTCGCTGGACGCCACACGGCTGTTGCCACGCACCTGCAGCCACAGGGTGAATGCACCACATCCCACCTGTATCGATGACATGCGTGACACGCCGATACATCCGCGCGTGATGTCGCCCTCGGTGTCGATCGTCAGGTTCTGTCCGCGATCCACCCAATTGATTGTCTGCATATCGTCCACACGGGCACCGAGCTGCACGATGCGTTCGGAGCGGCGGCCGGTTCCAGCACGTGCGTCAAGGTTCTGTGTACGCAGGCTGTTGACGTCACAACGTGGCGCTCTCTGCCCGTTTGGCGATTGTCTAGGCCACCGTCACGGCGCCCGCGTCATTCTTGATCCCTATCCCATCGAGGAGTCAGCGCATGCGACCGTTCGAGATCCAACGCATCGACCATGTGGTACTGCGCGTGTCCGATCTGCCGCGGGCGCTGCGCTTCTACTGCGACGTACTCGGTTGCACGGTGGCGCGCGAGCGCCCGTCGCTGGGCATGGTGCACCTTCGTGCCGGGGCATCGCTGATCGACCTGGTCAGCATCGATGGGGCGCTCGGCAGACCGGGTGGACCTGCCGCCGGGGCGCAGGGGCGCAATGTCGACCATCTGTGCCTGCGCGTGGACCCGTTCAACGAGGCCACCCTGCGGGCCCACCTGCAGATGCACGACGTGGCAGTCGATGGGCCGGTGGAAAGCAACTTCGGTGCCGAAGGCGACGGGCCGTCGCTGTACGTGCGCGACCCCGATGGCAACGGGGTCGAGCTGAAGGGTCCGGCCAGTGAGTGCGGCCGCTGATAATGGTCGGACCAATATGTGGACGTAAACCTATGGTCTAATAGGCCGGTCGCGCATTTGACGCTTCAATGCGGACAGTTCCGAGACATCGCCCGATAATTGGTCCGACCAATAATCCGGCGCATGGCACTCGTGGATTTCCCCGGCTCGCGCGGTGGTGATCGCGCGGACCCCTGTCCGTTCTTGATGAGATCCGTCGATGCAGGCCTGGCAACAACTGTATGACCCCGCTGGCAACCTCTGGGTGTCCAGCCTGATCGCGCTGCTGCCGATCGCCTTCTTCTTCGTTGCCCTGGCCGTGCTGCGCATGAAAGGCTGGTTGGCCGGCACGCTGACCGTGGCCATCGCCCTGGCGGTGGCGCTGCTGTTCTACCGGATGCCGCTGCAGCAGGCCGTCGCCGCCGGCGCCTACGGGTTCATCTACGGGCTGTGGCCCATCGCCTGGATCATCCTGGGCGCGGTGTTCCTGTACAAGGTGTCGGTCAAGACCGGGCAGTTCGACATCATCCGCGCGTCGATCCTGTCGGTCACCGAAGACCAGCGGCTGCAGATGCTCATGGTCGGCTTCGCCTTCGGCGCGTTCCTGGAGGGCGCCGCCGGCTTCGGCGCGCCGGTGGCGATCACTGCCGCATTGCTGGTCGGGCTCGGTTTCAAGCCGCTGTACGCGGCCGGGCTGTGCCTGATCGTCAACACCGCGCCGGTGGCGTTCGGCGCGATGGGCATTCCGATCATCGTGGCGGGGCAGGTGACCGGCCTGGATGCGTTCGAGATCGGCCAGATGGCCGGGCGCCAGCTGCCGTTCCTGACCATCATCGTGCTGTTCTGGATCATGGCGATCATGGATGGCTGGCGCGGCGTGAAGGAAACCTGGCCGGCGGTGCTGGTGGCCGGTGGTTCTTTCGCCATCGCCCAGTACCTGACCTCCAACTTCATCGGGCCGGAACTGCCGGACATCACCGCCTCGTTGGCTTCGCTGGTGTGTCTGACCCTGTTCCTGCGCCGCTGGAAGCCGGTGCGCATCTTCCGCTTCGACACCGAGACCAGCGCGCAGGCCGCCGCCCAGGCGCTGGAAGCACCGCATTACCGCCGCGGGCAGATCGTGAAGGCATGGTCGCCGTTCCTGATCCTGACCGCGATGGTGACGGTGTGGAGCATCAAGCCGTTCAAGGCGCTGTTCGCCGCCGGTGGGGTACTGGAACACTGGGTGATCACGCTGCCGGTGCCATCGCTGGACCAGCTGGTGCAGAAGATGCCGCCGATCGTGTCGGCTCCTACCGCCTACGACGCGGTGTACAAGTTCGACGCGGTATCGGCCACGGGCACGGCGATCATGCTGGGCGCGGTGCTGGCCATCGTGCTGCTGAAGATGCGTCCGGCCGCCGCCCTGCGCACGTTCGCCGAGACCGCCAACGAACTCAAGGTGCCGATTTACTCCATCGGCATGGTGCTGGCGTTCGCCTTCATCGCCAACTACTCCGGGTTGTCGGCGACGCTCGCCCTGGCACTGGCACACACCGGCAAGGCGTTCACCTTCTTCTCGCCGTTCCTGGGCTGGCTGGGCGTGTTCCTGACCGGTTCGGACACCTCGTCCAACGCGCTGTTCTCGGCCCTGCAGGCGACCACGGCGCAGCAGATCGGCGTGTCCGAAGTGCTGCTGGTGGCCGCCAACACCACCGGCGGGGTGACCGGCAAGATGATCTCGCCGCAGTCGATCGCCATTGCCTGCGCCGCAGTCGGTCTGGCGGGCAAGGAATCGGACCTGTTCCGTTTCACGGTCAAGCACAGCCTGATCTTCACCGTGATGGTGGGCATCATCACCACGCTGCAGGCCTATTGGCTGACCTGGATGATTCCCTGATCCCATGCGCGCGGCACCGGCCACCGGCATCGACCCCATTGCCCGTCACGCGGGCGACAATGGCGGCATGAAGAACGAACGCCTGTCCGACAAGGTGGCCGCGCAGCTGCGCGACCTGATCCAGACCCAGCACCTGCAGCCCGGCGACAGGTTGCCCGCCGAGCGCCCGCTGTCGGTGCAGCTGGGGGTGTCGCGCACCGCACTCCGCGAGGCGATCGCGCAGTTGTCCAGCCAGGGGCTGCTGACCGCGCGCGTGGGCGGCGGTACCTTCGTGGCCGAACCGGCCGCGCGTGCGCGGCAGGCCATTGACGAACCGCTGATGCCCTACCTGCCGCTGTTCCAGGGCGACCCGGAATACCGGTTCGACGTGCTGGAGATCCGCCACGCACTGGAAGGCGCCACCGCATGGCACGCGGCCCTGCGCGCCACCGAGGCGGACCGCGCCAAGATCCGCCAGGCGTTCGACACCATGATGGACGCGCACGGCAAGGACGATCCTGCCGGCGAGGCGCGCGCCGATGCCGCCTTCCACCTGGCCATCGCCGAGGCCTCGCACAACCTGGTGCTGCTGCAGGTCATGCGCGGCCTGTTCGAGCTGCTGCAGACCAACATCTCGCAGAGCCGCGAAAAGCTCTACACCTCGCCACGCACGTTCGAGCCGCTGTCGGTCCAGCACCGGGAGATGATGGAGGGCGTGCTGTCCGGCGATCCCGAACGCGCACGTGCCGCCGCGCACGCGCACCTGGAATTCGTGCACACCTCGCTGCGCACGCTCGACGACAACGAAGCCCGGCGTACACGCGCGTCGCGGCTTCCTTCTTCCCACGGTTGACCCATGATCATCTCCGCCTCCACCGATTACCGCGCGGCCGCCCAGCGGCGGCTGCCGCCGTTCCTGTTCCACTACATCGATGGCGGCGCGTATGCCGAGCACACCCTCAAACGCAATGTCGCCGACCTGGCCGACGTCGCCCTGCGCCAGCGCGTGCTGCGCAACATGGCCGAGCTGAGCCTGGAGACCGAGCTGTTCGGCGAGCGGCTGGCGATGCCGGTGGCGCTGGCCCCGGTTGGCCTGACCGGCATGTACGCACGCCGCGGCGAGGTGCAGGCAGCGAAGGCGGCGGCCAGCCGCGGCATTCCGTTCACGCTGTCCACGGTGTCGGTGTGCCCGATCGAAGAGGTGGCGCCGGCCATCGACCGGCCCATGTGGTTCCAGCTCTACGTGCTCAAGGACCGCGGTTTCATGCGCAACGCGCTGGAGCGGGCCAAGGCCGCGGGCGTGACCACGCTGGTGTTCACGGTGGACATGCCGACGCCGGGCGCGCGCTACCGCGACGCGCATTCCGGCATGAGCGGCCCCAATGCGCCGGCGCGACGCATGCTGCAGGCCGCCACCCATCCGCGCTGGGCATGGGACGTGGGGCTGCTTGGCCGCCCGCATGATCTGGGCAACATCTCGGCCTACCGCGGCCATCCCACCGGCCTGGCCGATTACATCGGCTGGCTGGCCAACAATTTCGACCCGTCCATCTCCTGGAAAGACCTGGAATGGATCCGCGAGTTCTGGACCGGCCCGATGGTGATCAAGGGCATTCTGGATGCGGACGACGCCCGCGATGCGGTGCGCTTCGGCGCCGACGGCATCGTGGTCTCCAATCACGGCGGCCGCCAGCTGGACGGTGTGCTGTCCACCGCACGGGCATTGCCGGCCATTGCCGATGCGGTCAAGGGCGAGCTGACGATCCTGGCCGATTCGGGCATCCGCAACGGCCTGGATGTGGTGCGCATGCTCGCGCTGGGCGCGGACAGCGTGCTGCTCGGCCGCGCGTTCGTGTATGCGCTCGCCGCGCACGGCGAGGCCGGCGTGGCCAACCTGCTGGACCTGATCGCCAAGGAAATGCGCGTGGCGATGACGCTGACCGGCGCCAGGACCATCGCCGACATCAGCCGCGATTCGCTGGTGGACGCCAGCCGTCGTCTCGCGGTCGCCCCATGAGCGCGGCATCGCAGGACACGACGGCGCTGCTGGCACAGCTGCGCGGCATCGTCGGCGCTGCGCATGTGCTGTCCGGCGACAAGCCGACCCGGCGCTTCCGCAAGGGCTATCGCTTCGGGGACGGGCCGGTGCTGGCGGTGGTGCGTCCTGGTACGCTGCTTGAACAATGGCGCGCCCTGCAGGCAATCGTGGCGGCCAACGCCATCGTGATCATGCAGGCGGCCAACACCGGCCTCACCGGCGGCTCCACGCCCGACGGCGCCGAGTACGACCGCCCGGTGGTGATCGTCAACACGCTGCGGCTTACCGGCATCCAGCTGCTCAACGACGGGCACCAGGTGGTCTGCCTGCCCGGCGTTACGCTGGATCGGCTGGAACAGGCGCTGGCGCCGCTGGACCGCGAACCGCACTCGGTGATCGGGTCATCGTGCATCGGGGCGTCGGTACTGGGCGGCGTCTGCAACAACTCCGGCGGCTCGCTGGTCCGCCGCGGACCGGCCTATACCGAGATGGCGCTGTTCGCCCAGGTCGATGCGGACGGGCAGCTGCACCTGGTCAACCACCTTGGCATCGAACTGGGCGACATCCCCGAGCGGATCCTGGAGCGGCTGCAGCGCGGCGACTACACGCCGGGCGACGTCGACAACGGTGGCAGCCGCGCCGCGTCGGACCCGCGTTACGCCGAGCAGGTGCGTCAGGTCGATGCGGCCACCCCCGCGCGCTACAACGCCGATCCCTCGCGTCATTACGAAGCGTCCGGCTCGGCCGGCAAACTGGCGGTCTTCGCGGTGCGCCTGGACACCTTCGCGCGCGAGGCGGGCGAGGTGTTCTACATCGGCAGCAACGCGATGGAGGATCTCACCGCGATCCGCCGCCATCTGTTGACCGCGTTCGAGCGCCTGCCCATCTCCGGGGAATACCTGCACCGCGAGGCGTACGACATCGGCGAGCGCTACGGCAAGGACACCTTCCTGCTGATCGACCGTTTCGGCACGGGGCGCGTGCCGGCCGCCTTCGCGTTGAAGAGCCGCATCGATGGCTGGTTCGAAAGCCTGGGCCTGCGCGGCGTCACCGACCGCGCGATCCAGCTGGCGATGCGCTGCCTGCCTGGCCACCTGCCGGCGCGGATGGGGCAGTTCCGTGCGCGCTACGAGCACCATCTGCTGCTCAAGGTATCGGCGGCGGATGCCGCGGCGACCGCGACCTTCCTGCGCGATCACTTCGCCGGCGGAGAAGGCGATTTCTTCCAGTGCACGGCCGAGGAGGGGCGCAAGGCCTTCCTGCATCGTTTCGCCGTGGCGGGCGCCGCCGTGCGCTACCGCGAGGTACACCGGCGCGACGTCGAGGACATCGTGGCCCTGGACGTGGCGCTGCGCCGCGACGACCGCCACTGGGTGGAGCAGCTGCCGCCGGACCTCGACGCACGCCTGGCCGGCAAGCTCTACTACGGGCACTTCCTGTGCCATGTGTTCCACCAGGACTACATCGTGCGCAGGGGCGAAGATCCGCTGGCGATCGAACATGCGATGTGGGCGCTGCTGGACCGGCGCGGGGCCGAGTATCCGGCCGAGCACAACGTGGGCCATCTGTACCCGGCCAAGCCGCCCCTGGCGGCGTTCTACCGCACGCTGGATCCCAGCAATGCGTTCAACCCCGGCATTGGCCAGACCCCGCGCGGCGCGCACTGGGGCGGGCACGACTGCGGGCGCCACTGAGCGCCCGCAGCCGGAGCATCACTCGCAGCGTGCCGCGGTGATGATGTTGTCCTTGTCGATGAACACCCGCAGGCGGTCCCTGCGCAGGTCCTTGGAGGTGATGGTGGCCGGGCCGATCGGGTTGATCAGGCCGGCGCCACTCTCGAGCAGCAGGCGGCGCATGGTGGCTTCATCGGCGACGTGGCCGACCGACCAGCCCAGGCCGCTGGCATCGCAGAGGCCGGGACCGGTGATCGCCGGGCCGGGGGAGCTGACGCAGGCGCTCAGTGCCGCGGCGCTGCACAGCGCAAGCAGCGGAAGGGCGGCGCGACGGGCGAGGGATGGCATGGGTGTGGCTCCTGCGGGTTCGGGCGCCGACGATACCACTGCCGCCGCGAGTTTCGTGTCGTGGACGGGCGCGACACGATGACGCGCAACACCGGCGGGCGCACGCCGCGTGGGTACAATGGCCGCCCGCCGCGCGGGTGGGATGCAGGAGCAGATCGGACATGTTGCATGTATTCATGCTGGGCGGCCGTCATGACCGCGCCCGCATCGAGGTCCACGACGTGGCCTTCGCCAACGTCGCGCGCATCGAAGACGCTTACCCGCAGTTGCGCCAGGACTGGTTCGGCACGGCCAAGGGTCTGCACATCGACGGCTGGCTGGCGGTGGATGGCGTGGACGACTACAAGGTCACCTTTGTCGATACGGCGCCGGCCGCAGACGAGCCGCGGCTGTTCTTCATCAACCTCGGCGGCTACGTCGCCCGCTCGCTGGGCGAGGCGCACGACTACCGGCTGCTGGTGGCCACCGATGCGGCGCAGGCCCGCCAGAAGGCCAAGGCGCTGCGCGACGCGGCCTGGTTCAAGCCGCACACCGACGCGGTGCTGGACGTGGACGACTGCATCGCCATCGACCAGATCGGCGGGCGCTACGTCCACCTCACACCGGGTCCGCACAAGGGCACCGCGCTGGTCAGCGACTACATCGTGATCGGCTGACAGCGGGCCGTGCGGGCTACGGCCCGCCGTCCGACTCGCGGCCGGGCAGGGTGTGCACCGCCTGCCAGACCGTATCAAGGTGCTGGCGGAACACCGCCGGTGCGGCGGCGTAGGACGGGCTGCTGGTCCGTTCACCCCCGAACGGCGCCTCGCCGTCGATGGCTACCAGCGACTCGCCCTCCACCCGGTAGCGATCATCGCCGCGCCGCAGCTCGATCACGATCTGGTGCGGGTCCACACCGCCGCCGCAGAAGGCGTGGCTGGGCAGGGTCAGTTCGGCCACGCCGTCGCCGTCAAGATCGGTGGCCTCGGCGTTGTCGAGGAAATAGGCGGCTTCCAGGTCCAGGCCGGGGCACTCGGTGCGGTGTTCGCTGCGCCAGCGCTCCGCGAACGGCGTGGAGGCGTCGGCGCGCCGGTAGAGCGTGGCGGTCAGCAGCGCGACGTCCATTGTCTCGCCGTCGCCGGTATCGGGCGCCTGGCTGTCGACCCGGTCCAGCACCAGCAGCGCTTCGCCGTCCCTGTCGCGGAAGTGCACGGTCTTCAGCGGGGCGCTAACGCCCAGCGCCTGCAGCGTGGCGGCGTCGATCTCGGCGAGATGGACCAGCGTGGTCGCGGCGGGCGCCGACGGCGTTACCGCGCCGGCAGCGGGGCGCGGTGCCGGTGTCGCAGGGTCGGCCGGCGGGTCCTTGCAGGCGGCCAGCAGCGCAACGCAGGCGAGCGCCGGCAGCAGGGGGGTACGGAGTTTCATGATCAGTCCATTGATTCGGGTGTTTCGCCTTGTTCCAAGGCGTCGATGATGGCCAGCGCCGCATCGGTGGTCAGCACCTGGGTGCCGGTGGTGTGGTCGCGCAGCGTGAGCTCTGCGTAGTGAAAGCGGGCGGCGCCGTCGAACGACACCGTGGCCAGCAGGTTGCCGTGGCCCGGTAGACCGGGCCGTTGCCGGGGTCGCAGTCGACCTCGGCGGTGAATCCATCGCGGCCGTGCAGCGTGCGCGGCGTGCCGGTGTACTGGCCCATGCCGGTGGCGAAGGTCACTCCACGCTCTGCTGCCGCACCGCTGGCGTCTGTCGAGGAGACCGATACCCCAAGTGCCTGCAGCAGCGAGGCGCTGGCGGAGCGGCAATGCACGCCCACCGTGCGACGCTTCACCAGGATGTTCTCGCACAGCGTGTCGGGCTGCCCCGCGCCCAGGGCGGCGTTGCGCACCCGCGTGTAGTGGGCAGCATCCGGCGCTGCGGCACCGTCGGCGCCCACGGTGCCGGACGCACCTACCAACAGAAGCAATGCCACCCGGCGAAGGAACATTTCACTCGCTGCTCTTGCCGGCGAACGGCGCGCAGGTTTCCGGGTGGAACGCCGGCGGAGGATCGACCTCCGTGCCGTCGGCCTGGCGCAGAATCCGGTCGTCGATGCGGACCAGGGTCTGGTCCTGGCTGAATCCCGTCTCGTAGGGGCCGCTGCTGACAGTGACATGGGCAACGATCGCGCCCTTGTCGAGGTCAAGCAGATAGAGGTTGGAGTAGGGTGCGTCGCCCGGTTTGATCTGGTCCCATGCGCGGCCCCATACCAGTGCGTGGCGCTTGTCGCAGCTGACGTTCCAGGCGTCCAGCGACGGCCCCAGTTTGATGCTCGCTTCGGCCTGCTGCTGCGGGTAGACGAAATGGTCGCCCTTGATCCGGATGGCTCCGGCAGGCGTCTGCGCACACGCGGCGGCGGTGCTGGTGATCAGGGCGAGCAGTGCCCACGAAACATACTTCTTACGCATCATCGCCAAGTACCCGATAGGAAGACAGGGTTTCGTTCGAACGTCGCGCCGCAGGCGGTCGTTCGCCGGGGTTGACCAGCGCGCTGACCGCATTGGACGCCTGCGCCGTCGCGCCGCCATCTGCAGCGCGATGGATGTTGGTTTTCGCGCAGTAGAAGCCCGCGGTGTCCACGGCATTGTAGGGATCTTCAGCCGCGATCTGCGGGTTGTTGATGACCGGACCGGGGGTGCCATTGTTGAACCACTGCGCGTGGAAGGTGCTGCGGTCCAGCCAGCCACGGAACACCCAGTACTCGGAATAGTTGTAGCGGCCGGTCAGCTGCTTCATGCCACGACCACGGTACTTGATGCCATCACCGGCATCGGTGTTCCCCAGTCCCGTGCGGCCTTCGTAGTAGCCCCCTTGGCCGCGGACGGCGAAGTAGCGGAGCTGCTGCTGGTTGGCAGGCGTGATCTGGAGGTAGCCGTTGGCTTCGCTCTGGATCGAGATGTGGTTGCCATTGAGCGCCGCGGCGATGCCGATGGCGGCTTCCCGCACGACCATGAAGAAATAGGATTCCTGTGCCGCCTGTCCAAAGAAATGCGACATCCGCAGCGGCGTGTTGAGCAGGTACTTTCTAAGCACGCGGTTGATGCTGAGACGGTACCGCTCCTTCACCGCATCGGGATCCTGGCCGACATCGGTGTACATCGCCCTGTTGGGATAGATCTTCGCCAGTTCGGGTTGGCTGAGCCACCCGCAGCGGCGGAACAGGCGGATGAATTCCTTGGGATTGAAGTGCCAGTGGGCTTCGGGCAGGCCGGTGTTGGCCGCTTCCCAGAAACACAGCGCCTCGGCGTAGCGTTGGAAGGCGGGGAAGCTGGTGGCATTCAGATAGGTGCCACTGGACAGGCTGTTCGCCTGCGCCGGCCCATTGGGTCCCTCGCGGGTGAGCCATTGCCACCGACTGGCGACATTGCCACGGTGCCACTCGGTGGGGAACTTGCAGATCATGCGCTTGAGCTTGGCGCGCACGGCCGGGTCGGCCAGGCGCGCCTGCGCTTCGGCTTCGGTAGTGATGCCATCCCCATTGGTATCCAGCAGGGTGCGCAGCGTGGCGACATCGCAGCGGCTGTCGCCACCGACGGTGTCTTCCACGATGTCCCATCCGGCCCAGTGCGGCGCATCGGCATCGCTGAACTTGTGGACGTTGGTGGCATTGAGGTTGACCCAGCCCCGTCCCGTCGGAGTGGCGATCTGCCGCCAGTGGGGGACCGTGGCAGGGGTAAGCGCATCCGGGCCGACGATGCGGCCGTAGCGCAGCAGTTCATACACCGCACTCTGGCTCGGTACCACCGGCGCACGCGCGGTTCGGTATGCCTGTACCACCCGCCCGGATTCCCGGTACAGGCCGTATGCCGCATCCGTTTCGGCAGGAATGGCCGCCAGCGTGGTGCCGTCGGCGCGGTAGCTGGTCACCACGGCGTCGCCGCGGGTGTAGGCGATGCCCACGAACAGCTCCTCGGCCAGTGCCGCGCCAGCTGTGCCGGCGGCGGCGGTGTAGCCGGGGCGGGCGGCGTACACCTGGGTGCCGGCCGGAATGTGGAAAAACATCTCGCCGAAGATGCTCGACGTGCGTCCGTTCGCGCCGGTGTTCAGTTGGCCGGATCGGCGTCCGATCAGGCGCTCAAGGTTGTCGTCGTCGCAGATGATTTCGAAATGCAGGCTGTTGGCAGTGCCTTCGAAGCTGCCTGCCGTGCCGAGTTCGGCCTTGCGCAGGATGGCCTGGCCGGCGCTGACGGTGTTGCGGATTTCACCCAGGTGCATGTAGATCGAGTAGAAGCGCACCTGCACCCCTGCGCCCTGGGCCGTGGCGCCGATCTCGGTGTCGTGCCGGATCACCACGCAGCCGTTGTCCGTCCAGCCGTTGTAGCCCAGCGCATGGGCATCCACGGCAGCGGCATCGGCGGGGCGCGCCGTGGCGGCTTGGACATGCACGACGGTGCCGTCGGCGATGCAGCGCACCGGCTCGCGACCGTTGCCGCGCGCGGGGGCAGTCAGGTGCAGACCACCATGCCAGGCCAGCTTGTGGCTGAGCGGATAGCGACCATGCGCGTGCTCGGGCATCGCCGCGTCGAGATAGGCGTCTTCGGTCTGCGCGTTGGCACGCGGAAGGAACGGGGGACTGATGATCATCGGCTGTCCTTAGCGCGAGAAGGGGAATTTGCGCGCTGCGTTCACAGTGCCCTGCGGAAGCGCGTCGATACCGGCCGCACCGCTTTCCCCGCCCATGAACGGATGCTGCCCGGCCTTGACGGTAAACGTGCCCGGGCAGCTGAAGGTGATGTTGCCGCCCTCCAGCGTGATCGCGCTGTTGCCGGCCTGCAGCACCACCTTCTGCTGGGCCAGGATGTCGATGCGGTCGTCGGTGGCGGTCACGGTGATGGCCTGGTCGGCCAGCAGTTCCAGTTCGCCGGTGTTGGACTGCAGGCTCACCGGGCCGTTGGCGGCAATCACCTTGACCGGCCCGGCCTGCGCAAACAGCGCCACGTGCTCGCCGGCCACTGCCGACACGGTTTCCCCCGCGCTGACCTGCAGGTCCTGCTGCACGGTCATCTGCAGGTTCTGGCCGGCGTAGGCCACCGCGCTGGCCGGGGTGGTCCAGACGATGCGGTCCGGCGAGTCGGCCAGCAGCAGCGGGGCGGCGAAGCGCTCCACCGGGTCCTGGCCCGGGCTGCGCCCGCCGCCGGGCTTCATGCCGGACTGGCCGTTGACCTGGCTGCCGTACTTGCCCTCGGCGGTCGGGTCGATCTTGGCGCGCAGCTGGGCGGTGCTGGTGAGTGCGCCCAGCGGCGGCACATCCTGCTTCTGCAGCGTGTCGTGCATCGCCTCCAGCGCCCGCTCGGCAGCGCGCAGCTGCTCGACCGCCTCATGGCTGTCCAGCACCGTGGAGGTGGCGTCCTGGCGGGCGCTGGTGGACAGCAGCAGGCCCTGGCCGGCATGCACGTTGCCCCAGCCGTGGGTGGCCAGCTCGAAGCCCTGGCCGCGCAGCGCGCCACGGCGGGTGTCGCTGTGGTCGATCAGGTAGCCCAGCTCCAGCCGGCTGTCGGCCAGCGAGGTCTGCAGGCGCGTGCGCAGCTGGCCGGTGGTGTCGTCGATCACCCACTGCTGGGTGCCGCTGCCAT